>JALWRB010000309.1 GCA_027077875.1 Candidatus Heimdallarchaeota archaeon | reverse complement strand
CTCCGTTCCTGTCAAGGTCCTCATTGAAGGTGATCCTACCGGTTGCGCCGACGAAGTCGGTTACTTTGAGCTGCTCGAGTAGAGCTGCACCGTCTTTGTAGTCCTTACCATCTGCGATCATCTTGTCGATTGCGTGGGCAAAGGTGTAGACTGCATCATAAGCGAAGGTTGCGAAGGTGTTGGGGTTCCTGTCTCCACAGCCTGCGTAGGTGTTGTTGTCCTCACCATAGCAGCTCTCCCAGAGATCCAAGAATGCCTCGTACTTCTCGCCAGAACCGACGTTTGGCCTGGTTCCGATCATACCCTGCATGGGCTCTTTGGTCTCTGCAGCTGTCTCGAAGACCTGCTCCTGAGAGGAACCATCTGTGCCGACCCAGTAATAGTCGTCACCAACAAGACCAGCATCAGCTGCCTGCTTGAAGACGGTGATCGTGTCCTGCACGACTGCGTTCAGGACAATGACCTTTGCACCAGAGTCCTTGATGGCGTTGAGCTGTGTGAGCACGTTAGACTCCTGACTAGCGAACCTCTGCTTGGTGAGGATGGTCAGTCCGAGTGCTTCAGCGTTCTCCTCGAAGACCTCAATACCTCCGAGACCATAGTCGTCGGATGTGGCGAGGGTTGCGATGTTGTCCAGTCCGAGCTCCTTCACGACGTTTGCGAGAGCAACACCCTGAAGTGAGTCTGGTGGTACTACCCTAAGGAAGTAGGGGTACTCGGTCTTGTCAGAGAGCGTTGGGGAGGTCGAAGAGTATGAGATCTGGGGGATCTTCTTCTGCTTTGCGACTCCCTGAATTGCGGTGCTTACTCCAGAGGAGGCAGCACCAACCAGTCCGACGACACCTGCGTCAATGAGGTCGGATGCTGCGGCTGCACCAGTGGTTGGGTCAGTGGCAGTATCTCTGACCTCGATCTTCAGGGTGTATCCATCGAGGAGTGTGCTGTCTGCGTTGATCTCTTTCACAGCCATTCTTGCTGCGGCGTCTCTCTCAACACCACCTGCGGCGAGTTTTCCCGTAAGTGGGAAGAGTCCACCGAGTACGATATCGGTGCTCTGGGCGGGTTGGAGATTGGAATCAGAAGCTAGGGCGGAAGCGCTGAATGGTACAAGCACCATCAGGGCTACAATTCCTAGTCCGACAAATATCTTCTTATTCATCTTGTATTCCTCCAATACTGAGATGTGTCAAAATCTCAGTACTGTTTTAGTAAAATCCAATACGAACTTTTTAATTGTTTCGAAAGGGAAGGAAATAAAGTAGAAGTCAATCTGTAATAATAAAGTATAAGAAATATATCTTCTCTATGTGTTTTCCATTTTTCGAAAATCTGATAAAATATTCCGAGATCGGAATATTGCATACACAAACCCTATCCTCGGTGTCCCTCCTTTTCTTTTAAGGTCATAAGGGTTATAAATCGTCCCGAGAGAGTCCATAAAAAGGTGATTGAACTATTCCAGAAACAGTACTAAGAGCAGAGAATGTCGTAAGTGGTTACGGCAAGCTTGAGATACTTCATGGGATTAATCTGAAACTCCGTGCAGGAGAGCTGGTCACAATTATAGGGCCGAATGGAAGTGGGAAATCCACGTTCATCAAGACCGTGATCGGACTGGTCCCTGCATGGAGCGGACAGATTTTTCTCAACGAGTCTGTCGACATCGCTGGTATGCGACCGTACCAGATTGTCACGAGCAACTATCCCATCAACTATGTCCCCCAGGTGGCGAATGTCTTTCCAACATTGTCTATCAGGGAAAACCTCAAATTAGGTTCCCTTCCTAGGCAGAAGACTGCTACGAGGGAGGAGATCCAGAAGGACTTGGAGAATATCTACCAGATCTTCCCAAGGTTGAAGGAGAGACTTAATCAAAAGGCTGCTCTCCTCTCAGGTGGAGAGAGACAGATGCTAGCGCTTGCAAGGGCGCTTATGGCCGCCCCCGATATCATCCTCCTTGATGAACCGACTGCAGCGTTGGCACCCGTTCTGGCAGATGAGATTTTCGCCAAGATACGAGAGCTTCAAGAGCTTGGATTGAGTATTCTACTGGTGGAACAGAGGGCGACCCGTGCTCTGAAGATTAGTGATTATGGATATGTCTTCGTGTCTGGAGAAATTGGATATGAGGGTCCAGCCAAAGAGCTGATCGGCAACAAGAAAGTCGGTGAGCTCTACCTTGGAAAGAAGAGTGATTGATATGGAAGAAGTAGAAGAGAAACAAACCAATATGACATGGAAAGAGAAGATCTTAGGGATGAACAAGGTCCTACTTGTCTTCATCCTTATCTTCGGATTCTTTATCTTTGCCCTGATCTCTACACTGATCCTGGGTGCTATGGTGAATATGGGTGCTCCACTTGCTCCCCGTAATTTCGTCCAGATGTACATCTCGACCATCGCCGAGGCATCGACACTGATCCTTATTAGCGTAGGGCTAACAATGACAACAAGGATAAGGAAGTTCGGAAACTTCTCTCACAGCGAGTTTCTTGTAGTTGGAGCTTACAGTGTACTAGCAATCACCCAGATCTTCAAGATCACAAATGAATTCACCCAGATTATCTTTGTGCAACTGATCATCGCATTCTTGGTATCTGGTATGGTTGGAGTTCTTGGTGAGGTGCTTATCTTTGGTCCACTGATCAATAGGAATGCTACTCCCCTTTCGTTAATGGTGGCCTCAATTGGGTACGGTATTATCATAAGACAGGTAATCCAGGAGATATTCACTGGAGTATCTCAGAGTATCGCGATAGTCTATCCTAAGGAGTTCACTACTTGGACAGTTGGCCTAAGATCAATGCCTTTCATTGGAACTTTCTTCAAAATTCTCTTTGAGAGAAATACGTCTGTCACAATTATGAAGGGTATTGAAGTGACCTTCTCACAGAACCACGTCTGGGGCATGATCGTAATGATCATAACTGTCCTTATTCTCCGTTACATTTTCAACAACACCACCTTGGGGATGGCGATGAGGGCTACATCCGATGATGTGGACCTCGCGGAGATCAGCGGGATTAACACTCGTGCGGTTATTCTGTGGTCATGGTTCCTCGCTGCGGGTGTCACTGGAATGGGTGCATTGTTCCTTATGGCGAGCTCCGAGGTCAATCCAACGAGTGGTTTCGCTCGTCTGCTCATCATATTCGCTATTGTAACTCTTGGTGGTTTCGACTCCTTCGAAGGTACCTTGGTCAGCGGATTCATCATCGTAGCCATGAAACAGTTTGTCAGCTTTTTCAATGACCAAGTTGCGACAATCGGAGACAAGAATGAGACGGTGAAGAATCTCACCTTCTGGTCTACCAGTGGAGACTGGAGTAATGTTGCCCCATTCACCATTATCATACTCGTACTAATACTACGACCACGTGGACTCTTTGGATTGGTAGATCCAAAGTCCAAACTTTAGGAGGAGAAATCATGGTATCACAAAACACAATAATCTGGTTAATTATTCTGGCAACATTTGTCATTCTTGGTCTCCTAGCTAAGATCTTTGGTCAGGCCATCGGGGAGAGATTTAATTCATTGGATCAGGACACACGATCTGTCATCCTGGCCATGATCCTGGGTATCCCGGTGCTGACTCTATATCTAATACCGTACTTTACGGGGGCAATCAGCGGGACAAGTGCGTTCTTCACTACATTCAGCCAAGTCTTCATCTTCGCAGCTATCGCATTGACACTCAATCTTGAGGTTGGTTATCTTGGACTACCGAACTTCGGTAAAGTAGCTTTCATGGCGGTTTCGGGGTACACCTATTACTTTGCCTATAGTTTTATGTTCGAGCAGTCTGGGAACATGGTATGGTCAATCGCATGGGCAGTAGTTTGGGCGATGATCATTACCGGTGTTGCAGGAGTTCTTCTTACCCTCCCCTCTCTTCGTCTGAAAGAGGACTATTTCGCAATAGTTACAATTGTTGCTGGCGAGATACTGAGAATGGTACTCATCAATCAACAAGAGCTTGGAGGGGCATCTGGTTTCGCTCTTTCCGTGCCATTCTTTGTACTTTTCGATCCTAACGAAAACGCTACTCGCATGGATCTCGACCTTGCTTCAACTGGAGTTCTGGTTCTGTATCTTGTCTTAATCATTGCACGTGGATTCTGGGTTAATAATGAGCAGAAGAAACATATGGAGCCCGACCGTGCATTCCTATTGACCTTGGAAAAGTCAGTTACATTTTCTCTGGTCTTGGGATTGCTCTTCTCCCTTCTGAACATGGGGTCATACTTTGGAACTCCTTCTGTATCCCTTGATCTCTTCATGTTACTTACCCCTTATGCCATCCTTGGAA
>JALWRB010000308.1 GCA_027077875.1 Candidatus Heimdallarchaeota archaeon | reverse complement strand
CCATCGATATAGGTGCTAATCACCTTATTTCTTGAGTCAAGTGGGTCTGATCCATTGAATATTAGGAAATCCGCGTCCTTACCTGATGTGAGGGACCCCACTCTGTCGTCCACACCCAGGATCTTGGCTGGATTGATTGTAATCAATTTTAAAGCATCTTCCTCTGGTAGTCCCTCTCTGATGGCCCAAATGAGGTTGTCCCTGAGTCCGTGGATGGGGTTAAATGGACTGTCCGTCATTAACGCCACGAATCCTCCTTTCTTGTGGAGTACGCCGGGGGTCTCCATCGACTGATCAACTAACTCCCTCTTTGATCTTCCAGAGAAGAGTGGACCTACCAGTGTGGGGATGCCCTTGCTGATGATTGTGTCCGCAACTTTAATCCCCTCTGTCGTGTGGTCTATGACAAGATCATACCCGAACTCCTCTTTAAGCCTAATTGCAGTAATAATGTCGTCTGCCCTGTGGGCGTGACACCTGACGGGGATCTCACCATCTAGGACCTTGACCAGAATCTCCATCCCCAGATCTAGTTTCGGCTCCCTGATAGTCTTCTCGGGGTTCTTCTCCTTCTGTTGGTGGTAGTGCTCCCAATCCTTCTTGTACTCAATCGCATCGTAGAATGCCTTCCTGATGAGGTGCGCAACTCCCATTCTGGTGTTCGGCGCCCTTTTCAAGTTCGAACCAGCTCGCTTAGGATTTTCTCCCAGAGCCATCTTTATTCCTGCTGGCTCCCGGATGACCATCTCGTCAACTATATTTCCCACGGACTTGACCACGCAGAGCTGACCACCAATAACATTACCTGAGCCATGGGTAATCCCAAGGACAGTTACTCCTCCCTTCCTTGCATCGGCAAATCCTATGTCTTCTGGATGGATAGCGTCCAAGGTACGGGTGTACGGGGTAATCGCACTGCTCATCTCGTTCCCATCGTTATTCCCTGGTCCTGGTCCTGCTCCCTCCTCCCAGATTCCGGTATGGGTGTGCGGGTCTATGAATCCTGGGGTGATAGACATACCTTGGCAGTCGACGATCTTGGTTCCTTCATCGATCTCGGGATCCTCCCCCACGGAGAGAATCTTCCCATCCTCAATGAGCAAGGTTCCTCTCTCGATCGGTGGTGTCTCCACAGGGAAGATCCTGGCGTTTACAAAAGCAGTTTTCACATCTCTGATTCATACATTCTCTTCTTAGATTTTACCTTCAACTAATCCTCGATTGATAAGCTTCTTCAAGCATTTTCAAATCAATAGCGATTGTTATAATGATTTGCTGTAATAGGAGATTATGGTGTCCGACAATCTAGGGGATTTCCAGACCCCGATAGAATATACAGCCAAGATTGTTGGCTTTCTCAGGGAATCGGGTGTCTCTCCGGATACCATAATCGAACCGACATTTGGTACAGGGAACTTCATCAAGAGCTCCCTAGAGGGTTTTGAGAATGTCAAGAACGTCATTGGTGTTGAAGTGCAGGAGTCCTACGTACGCTCACTCCGCGAGGAGCTTAGGACATTGTACCCCAATCTGAGACCGAGACTTATCCATGGTAATATCTTTGATTCACAGGACAAGCTTCTTCCTCCGAAATCCGCTAGAGACATCCTCATCATCGGGAACCCCCCGTGGGTCACCATCACTCATCTCTCAAAGCTTAACTCGGACAATGTGCCATCTAAAAGACCGGAGTCTTCTGGGGAGAAGGGTCTGGATCTTCTAACAGGTTCTAGCAACTTTGACATTGCAGAATCCATTCTTACATATCTCCTTGAAACTTTCAAGAACCACCATGTGACAATCGCCATGCTCTGCAAGACAACAGTCAACCAGAAGCTCCTCAAGCAGGCTAAGAGGTACAGGTGGAGTATCACCAATTGGGAATTCCTTCTGATTTCGAGGAGAGTTTTTGGAGTCAATGTCGATGCGGGGTTGATTGTTATAAGGACAGATCCTTCCGTCCATGGAGATCCTTCAAACTATCATTGCAGGATTGGTGAACTGGATCTTACATCCAAGGAAAGGCTGCACTATGCTCCCATCCTTGATCGTGATACTGGCTGGATACAGCTCAATGGGAGGTTCCAATTTGTCTTTGATCGTGAACTGTACAGACAATACCACCACATTGACTCGAAGAAATCGTACGATTGGAGACAAGGGATTAAGCATGACCTCAGCAAGGTTGTTGTCCTAGACAAACTTCACTCGAACGGGGAAATGGGTCTCTACCAGAACCAAAATGGTGAGCAGATTTGTTTGGAAAATAACGCTCTCCTCCCGTTTCTCAAGGGTTCACACGTCTATAACTATGGGCGCCGACCCCATTTATACATTCTTGCTACTCAGCGTTCTCTCTCCGAAAACCCACTTGAGTACCTACGGGACTACCCCATGGCTCTGGCCTACGTCACCCAGCACCGGCATATGTTCGAGAAGAGGAAGTCTCGAGTTTACAAAGGAAGACCATTATACTCGATGTTTGGTGTCGGCGAGTACAGTTTTGCTCCTTACAAAGTGGCCATCGCAAGCATGTATGGTAGCCCCTCATTCAAATTGATCTCCCCCATCGAGAATAAGCCAGTACTAATGGATGACACCTGCTATTTCATCTCCTTCGATACCTATGAGGATGCTGAACAGGTTCTGAAATACCTAAATTCTGAAGAAGTCATGGGTTTTCTAGACTCTATTGCCTACCCACTTGATAAGAGGAAGTACAAAATGAAGGTTCTGAAACGGATAAAGAGAATGTAGGTGTCATTCGATTAAAGTTGTCTCTATGCTATTCTTGTTCTAGACGTCTTCTAAACCATTCAGGCATTATATATCCCAAGTAACCCAGCCCAACAGAAATTGCTGCACTAGTCCATCCAAGATAGTAGAAAATAGTGTACCCTTGACCTCTAGCAGTTCCATATATTAGGTCTGCAACAAAGAATACGAATACCATAAGATAAGATACACCGTAGTAAGAGATCAATATGAATCCTGTTTTGAATAGTTTTGTATCACCGAGTTTAGCCTCACGTCGACTAGTCAATATCAGGGTAGAATAGGTTACTGCGGTAATAGCGATATGCCATACTAATCCCGGTAAGATCTTATTGTACGCAGTTGTTGAGAAAGCGACCTCTGGATCAATCAGTTTTGAAATAATGAACCCCATGGTCATCCCATTGACTATTGACGCGAAGAAGGCGAAATTTGATTTCTCGTCCTTGAAGATTATCTGGATGAATTTAGCAGCAAAGATGTTTGAAGCAGCGGAGAAGACGTACCCGAGAAGTATCGTAAAACCAGTAATGTTCATCTCCTGTGGGGTAAATGGGGCATAGAACATGATGATCTTTCCGATTCCGGTTGTCAGAATTGACAAGGCAAGCATGATCAGCGAATACGATAAGAACTTAGTCGAGGGATTTCTTTTTTTTCTGTATTTCATGTATGCAAGTATGGCTAATGCTGATATCCAAATTGCTACTGCGTTCTCATAAACTAATGCTGTAAATGGAATATTGTTTCTGATATCGGACATTACCACAAACTCTCCCTAATCTTTTTCTGAACCTCGCTTTGCTTGAGGTACTTCTTCCATTTCTCTAGGGATTTTGAGACAGCAATGGTTAGCAGTGTATTAAGCTCGTTTCCTAAATCGCCTTTACTAGCTTCAAACATCTCTAAAGAATCTCCCAATTCTTCATGGATTATACTATACAATCTCTCTCCTTTCTCTTTTGTAATATTACTTTCTGTATTGAAAATAAAGACGACTGCATAGTTTTGTTTCGAGTAGATCTGCACTTGGTGACTCTCTGTCGCGAATTGCTGTACTTCCCCAACATTAATTTCAATAAGAAACTTCTTGATTGCAGTGATCAAACCAGAGAAGAGAACATCAATATCCATGTCTGTGCTGTTCATTTCACTATAGGAATAAATTGGGATTCCATCCTGTGAAATTATATACAGCGCCTCGATCATAAGCTTACTATTGGTCAATCCCATTTAAGGTTTTTAGTGAATTGTCCTAAATGTTTGTTGTCAATGAGCAATTTTTCCCCAACCTTTCTGTAAGATGAAGTCAATAAGATATCCACTGAATTTACCTAGGATCTGTAACACTCTCGGAACAGTATATCCCGAGGATGGACTATTGTACTATTAGATGCGCATGCCGGGAATTGAACCCGGGAGGCGAGCTTGGGAAGCTCGAATGATACCACTTCATCACATGCGCCAGAAGCATATCCCCATGGTTTCTTCTGCTTAAAAATTTCAAGGTTAAGTCATCCCATACTGTACTCATTTCGACAAGGAACTCTTGTCTAG
>JALWRB010000307.1 GCA_027077875.1 Candidatus Heimdallarchaeota archaeon | reverse complement strand
CTCAATGCAGAACAGAATATCGACACAAGAGCAAAGTACAATTACAGCAGGGCTGGTTCTTTCGAGAAGATGGACGTCGAAAGAATGATAGAGAGCGGACATGCTATCCTCACGAAGAAGAAGTCTTCGGAGGAATTGACTATAGGGGGAGTCATCACCACATATGTGTACAAGGCAACGAAGACAATCTATCGCAGGGGAGACTACGTCAATGGGTATCCACGTAACGACTTACACAACATAGTCACAAACTACCACAGCCTGACCATCCTCGACATCACTGAGGACAGGATAACGGTAAGATCCCCCAACTATCTCCCTGACGAAATCTGTATCGTACCGTCCAATAACCCGGGTATGCACCGAAGAAGTAGGGGGGCAGTCTACAGGGCCACACAGATCGACGACAAGCTGATGCAACTCGTGAAGCTGAGCCTAAGTTCTAAAATTGAGCAGGACTCCATCGAGTGGCAGCAAGTCAAACTGAACAATCCTCTGAAGGACTACAATCCTTACCAGAACAGGGCTATCAGGTCTGCGCTCGCCACCAAGGACATTCTCCTAATTCAGGGTCCTGCGGGGACGGGAAAAACATCGGTAATTGTGGAGATCATCAACCAGCTTCATCAGCAGGGGAAATCAGTCTTGGCAAGTGCCTTCACTAATATGGCTGTGGACAATATAGGGATTAAGCTCAAGGAGAGTGGGATACCCTTCACCAGAATCGGGAGAGAACAGTCCGTCTCCAAGGAGCTGGTCGAGTACCTCCCTAACGATCCCGCGACCTTCAGCGGAATATTCATGCAACTGGAACCGACGGTTATTCTCGCCACAACAACAACGGTTGCAGGGGATCAGTACCGCGATCTTGTCTTCGACTACGCGGTCATCGACGAGGCAGCACAGATGACCGAGCCGGACACGTTGAAACCAATGTTACTCGCCCGCAAGGTGGTACTGGTAGGGGACCACAAACAACTTCCACCGGTCATTCGATCCGACATCGCCAAGGACAACCGTTTCGATCAGTCAATGTTCGAACGACTAACCGACAAAGTCTCACCAGACCACTTCGTGAGGCTTCTCAATCAATACAGAATGAATGATGAGATCCTGTACTTTCCCAACATCAAGTTCTACAACGGGGACCTGAGGACGGGGGCGGAAGAGATCAGGAAACAGAGAGTCGAGATGGCAAAAAGCACTGTCCTCTCGGATAGTCCATACACCGTCTACACGTTGGACAGTCCCTACCTCAAGGACGACAATATGACAAATCCACAGGAGGCATGGCTGACAGCCCTTATTGTTGTCGACCTGCTGAGAAACTCCTCCACCAAGCGAGAGGACATTGGTGTCATCACACCGTTCAGAGCACAAGTGGCTCTTCTGAGGAAGATTCTACCAGGGATCTCCATAGATACAGTGGATAGGTACCAAGGCTCGGAGAGAGACGTCATCATCTTCTCTACCATCACCTCAAGGATGGTACCCATCGTTACAGACCCTCGGAGGATGAACGTGGCACTCACCCGTGCTAAGAAGAAACTGGTCGTTCTCGTCACCAACCCCAGCGAGAGAAACCTCTCAATATGTGATAATCTCGCAATAGACGCCCGGGAAAGGGGACTGGATTTTCCGGTAGATGGTAAGAGGACGGACATCCAGAGCTTCATCAATCAGTTCGAACCGTTCTCTGCGTTCAACACTGACCTGAAGGAGTACTTCGGACCAATCGATCTACTATCGATCGAGACGGATGAGTTCGAGGAGGTCGAGGTGAGAATCCGCCATGAAGTCACCATATATCTCGGTGCAATCCCCCTTCCCAGAGGTAAGTTCGGAGAGATCTCGGACGAGGAAGAGAGATCAGGATGTACTGTCTGCTACTCACCGATCGGATTGGACGAGGAAGCGGTACAGTGTCTTGGCTGCGCCTACTTTTACCACTTTGAGCACCTCACTGGTGCCCTGAGGAGCATTCCACACTGTCCAGTGTGCAAGTCAGGTCTCAACCTTGTCGAGAACCTATAGAGTACATATTCGTCACGTAGGTACCCAAGAGCTTCTGTAGATATATCAACACGACCCTATAGTGCACCATGGAAGAAGGTCAGATCGGGAGGGTCAATGAAGTTGAATCCCTGCGGATACTGAGTGAACATCTGGTACAGCGGACGTTTCTTGAGGAACTTGAACTGATCGAGTCCTGGCTGAAAGCGTGGTATTGGCAGCTCTGAGTAATTCTCATTCGGTCTCAAGCTCCCGTCGTCCGTCATGATGTACCCCATTCCACCGAGCTCTTCGATCTGACCAATATCACGTACCTCCTCCTTGGCCTTGAGCTCGAAGAAGCGGGCGGCCTTGGTACCGAAGTTCACTATCTCCACCTCGTATCCGGGTGGAATGACTGCCAGCTGCATGTGCGACATGGTAAGGATCACGAAGTCGTCGATGTATCCATACCTCGGGACACCACGTCGGGACATTCGTTGTAGGATGATTCTGGAGGTAGAGTCCATCGCCTGAATGATCCGTCCAAAACCGATATGTGTCCTCGGGTCTTCCTTCGACTTCCCTAACCATAACCTAGTAATCTCCTCTCCACGAGGTGGGAGAACAATCATGTTGAACCTGCACTCCGGCATGAGGGCCCTGTGTTCAGTGAGGATGAGGTTCTGGTAGAGTACCGGAGAGTTTACTCCAGGTAGAGGAATCGGAGGGCGGATGATGTCGTTCCTCTCGAAGACAGGTGTCCCGTCCTCGTGAAACCTGATCGGTAGACCTGCAGCAATAGAGAAGGTCTCTTGAGCAGAGGCCTCTTCCTGTTTTACATGGGAACGAAGTTCATTGTCGAATATCTCTGAGATATCTCTCTCCTCGCTCACAGCATACTATAAACTTCCGCACATTTGAAGTCTTCCCATCGGTTGAACATATTTGGAACTTATCACTAATTAGATTCAATTCTCTCCCTTTGAACCGTAGAGTTACAAAGTTCTTAAGAATTAATCAATACCACAGAATTTGTGAACAATTCATCATCCAGCAAATCAGATGAGGACAAGACCGCATATAAACCCATAGAGAGATTAAGGAAGAAGCTCCAAACGGACATCCTGTTCATCTGGATTCTCGTCCTTCTGAAGGAGGACAAGAAGTATGGATATGAGTTGAGAAGTGAGATCAAGGAGCGATTCGGATTTGCACCTGCGACAGTCACGAGTTACCATGTCCTCTACAAGCTCGAACGTGAGGGATTCATCCAGCCCACCGAGCAGATGATGAACCCCAACCGGAAGTACTATGAGATCACCGAGAAGGGTATGGAGCTGATAGAGGAGACCAAGGAGTTCTTCCAGCAGACCATGAAGCATCTATTCGAGTGAGCTCGGAGAGAAATTCTTAATTAACATACAGCTGACATACTTTTGTAGATGAGAATTCTTAGGCGAAAGGCAGTCTCGAATATAATCGCGACCATACTAATCTTCGCGATGATGGTCGTGGGTATGGGAATACTGTACTCGAGGATCGGCCCTGTCGCGATCGGTTTCGAGGCAGAGTCCTCGGTGACCAATCAGGAGTTCATCTTCCTCAACATCAAAAACGAGCTGGACAGCTTGGTAGGTTCGGCCCAGGGCTCGAGATCCAATGTGCGCATCACCTCGGAGTACGCGACATATGACCTCAACATCACCGCTCCACGCCTCCGTCTGGACCTGACTCTAGGGGGGACAACGAACACGTTGGTGAACGACATGGGTCTCTTCGAGGCGAAGATAGACCGTCCCTTCAGAGATGTGTCAACCTCCCGTTTCCTCGGAAACAACGTAGGAGAGACCACCATGATCAACACCGAGATGACTGACCACATTGCTACTGGGCTAATCTATATGGACATCCGTACAACGCAGTCCACGGTGTCGCTCTACTACAGGGCATCCGCAGATCTCGTGCAGTTCGACGCCACCACGTACATCCTCAACATTTTCACCTACAACCTCACGATCAATCCTGCTTCCCCCATCTCCGACTTCCCTATTACACAAGACGAGTGGACACTAGCAATGGTCAGGGGACCGACAACCGTCTCCAATCCATTCAATCTGACGAGTACAACCGAGACCTCGTTCTCACTCACCCAATCGGTATCGAGATACACCCTTCGAGCACAGGGACAGGTTCTAGACAGTTACACCTTCCAGATTGCTGCTGGTTCAACCGTCATCGTGAATAACATCAATGTCCCCATCTACTTCGGCATCTAGGAGAAGTGCTGCCAGCCTTTGTTGGGGACTTCAAGCTCATTCAGAGACACTGGGATGTGGGACTTCACAACCTCTCCAAGCC
>JALWRB010000306.1 GCA_027077875.1 Candidatus Heimdallarchaeota archaeon | reverse complement strand
GGACCTCCTCATTTTCCACAGAATTCATTGAACAGGTGGAGTAGACCAGTGTGCCACCTTTTTTTAACAACCTGACGGCACGTTTGAGCAATCTCTGCTGGATCCTTTGGAGAATGTAGGGATCTGTGCCATCCCTTGATTTCCTGCGGGAGGGTGTGGAGACCAGAAGGCCCTCCCCTGTGCAGGGTGCATCAAGAAGAACTCTGTCGAATTTCCTGTCCATGGGGAATATAGTACCGTCATAGTTTGTGACGACAGCGTTGGTGATACCATGTCTGTTGAGATTTGACTTGAGGGAGGCCAAACGGGGTTTGGAGGAGTCATTTGCTACTAGTTCTCCGGTGTTCCGCATCCGTTCTGCAATATATGCTGTCTTGTTTCCAGGAGCAGCTGCAAGGTCTAAGATCAGTTCTTCTGGTTGAGGATCAAGGGCATTTACCGTAACCATAGATCCTAGTCCCTGAGGACTTACAAGACCTGCTAAGTAAGGAAGGGAGTGTCCTAGTAACTCTGAACCGTAGAATATCTCTATACCCTCGTTGATCTCTGCAAGATGTGTAGCGTGGATGCCTTCCTCTCTTAGCATGTCGATGACCTCGTCTCTTGTGCTCTTGAGGAGGTTCACCCGGGCGGTCTGCCTGATCTCTGCAGGGTGCATTCTAAGGATGTCCTCCGCAATGTTCTCCCCGAATGACTCAACCAGCAACTTTACCACATCGTAGTTCGCAGCATAGTCCTTACTAAGTTTCCTCAGAGTTTTGGACGAGATTTCCTCCATATGAGAAAATGGGGATATTCCTTCTTAGAAACTTTTCGTTGCAGAAGACCAGTGCTGTTCTAGCTATTTTAAAAGATCAAGCTTCAGAAAGCTAATAGGACTCATGGAAATCTCCAACATTCGAAATGCAAGCATCATCGCCCACATAGATCATGGCAAAACGACCCTTGCAGATCATCTTCTAGGGTCGGGTGGAATGCTGCCAGACCAGATGCTCGGTACAGCACGCGCTCTTGATGATTTGGAAGAGGAGCAGAAGAGAGGTATTACGATTGAATCCAGTGTTGCCTCCATGGAGATCCCCTACGACTCCGAGAGGACATTCCTCCTCAACTTGATCGACACACCTGGACATCTCGATTTCTCGGGGAAAGTCGCAGAGGCCCTCCGGATGGTCGATGGAAGCCTTATCCTTGTCGATGCAGTTGAGGGTGTCATGGCCCAGACCATAACTGTCCTCAGGCAGGCTATGAGGGAGTTTATTCAACCCGTTCTGGCCATAAACAAGATAGACCGCTTGATAACAGAGTTACAACTGCCCCTTGAGGAGGTTCAACGCAGAATCCAGCACATTGTGGTGGAAGTACGGAACCTGTGCAAGAAGCAGACATTTGAAGGGCTGGTTCTCCCCAGCTTCCAAGATGGTAGTGTCATTCTGATGTCAGCAGTCGATGGATGGGGGATAGACGCACAAGCACTCCATGATCACGGACTCACAATGGCGAAGGTAGAGGAGTTTTATACTGCGAACAAGGTCGAAGAACTTGCAGATCTCGTCCCCCTCAAATTGGTCGTGGCACGGGCAATCTACAACTGTCTACCGGATCCAATCACTGCAGCTAGATACAAATACCCTAAGCTATTCACGAATGACGTAGGAGAGGAAGAACTGAGGTACCTCCGAGAGTGTAGTCCAGATAATCCTCCAATACTTCTCATTGGGAAATTCATTCAGATTAGCAAAGGTGGAAGGCTCGCAGTCCTCGTCAAGGTCGCTTCAGGAACAATCAAGAAGGGAAGCGTGCTCTACTCTTCGAGAAACGAAGAAAAGATGAAGGTGTCCCGGTTGGTACGGATCAAGGGCTCTCGTATTCTCGAGGCTCAGGAGTTGACATCTGGACTGGTCGGAGCTGCCATCCTCAACCCCGCTCCCTTTCCCGGAGACGTTGTCACCTATGCCAAGGAGGTCAATCTCATAGGGAAGAACATAGGGTACGTTCAAGAGCCCGTGGTCTCCATCTCAATTGAACCGAAGAAGATCAGGGATATGAACAGACTTCACAATTTCCTCGAGGATGCCGCTGCATCAACGCCTGGTCTTCTCTATCACAATGACAAAGAGACCGGGGAGATGAAGGCTCTGGGTGTCGGTACCCTGCAACTTGATATCCTCACCAAAGATATCGAGAAGGCAGGGATAGGGATCGACACTAGTGAACCGATCGTCCTGAAATTCGAGATGCCGACTTACAACAGTGAATTTGAGGTCTCCAAATGGTCTGGACTCTTCGTGGTCGCTGGGAATTCAGAAGAGATTACTCTCCCACAAGGAGGGCTCAAGCTTCTCTACGAAGACAGTAATAGTAACTATCTGTATATTCACACAGATCATTCGTTCTCAGGAGAAGCACTAGACGGTCTCGTGGAGGTCTTCAGACAAGGAATGCGGGTATCACCTATCTCGTCTGAACACGTGAGGGGGCTAACCGTGGTCCTTCGCGAGAAGTTCATGGCTAATGCAATCAAGACATATGAATACGGGATAATTGTCGGATACGCAGTCGTCAGGGAGAGCTTGCAGAACTGTGGGGCGAAAGTGCACATTCCATACTATCAAATAGAGATCGTGGTCCCCGATGAGTACGTAGGTTCGATCATTCAAGAGGTACAGAAGATGGATGCTACAATCCAGAACATCGACAGTGATGGTGTGCTCAGTATGATCAGTGCAGTTGTCTACCTCGGTGTATCTTCCAAGCTTTCCGATTCTATTCGATCTGTATCTGATGGAAACGCATTTTACAGTTTCACGGGTGTGGTGTTTTTGCCCGAACGATGAATAGTTATTAATGCCGGGGTGCACATGAATTAATAATTTTTCTTACAATTATTTACTTTAATTTAACGGCGTAAGATAAACTTATAAATCAATCCTTGGTCAGATATCTATAGCATGAATCAGGCACGCTTTAATCAGCTAAAGAGACAGATAAAACGGGGGAATTTCCGTCTCGCAGCTAAGGAATACGATGGAGCAATCGAAGCTTTCCAGAAGGCCCGAGATCTCCTCCCGGAATCAGTTGAGATACTGATCACACTGGGGAAGATCTCGCTTAACCTCGGGAGGTACGATGAGGCAATCATGTACTTCAGGGAGGCATTGTCCATCGAGGAGTCCGACATGGTCTACTCGAATCTGGGTGTGGCACTCACGATTGCGAACCATTGGGAAGAGGCTTACGAGGTCCTTTCAAATGTGAAAGAACCTGACACTCTGGCTAAATACTGCCTTGGGATCTCGAGCCTTTATGTCGGAAAAGTTAACGAAAGAACAGACTCGTATCTTAGATTGAGGGTTGATGAGGTAAAATTTCCAGGTCTGGCGCTTTACTACCACAAGACGGGTCAGCACAACAAGGCTATCAAAGAGTTCAGAAACTTCGGTGGATCTTGGAAGATCTATCACTCTATAGGTGTGGAGAATATGTATATCGGGTCGCTTTCATCTGCAAATTCTTACTTTACCCAGGCTTACAATCGGTACATAGAGACAGTTCCACAGGATGATCAGGAGGAAAAAATCATCCAGAGGTTAGAATTCGATATGATTGTAACCCAACCCGTTGTCAGGAAGCGATTGAAGGCACTGAAGACATACGCAGAGAACCATCCATCGTTCATGAGCTATTATTCCATTGCTGCTACGGAGTATGAGATAAATGGGTACTCTAAGCAGTTCAAAGAATACCTCCAGAAGGCAGTTGAGCTCATGGAGGACGGTGAGCTAGATATGGACGATGTGAACTACTGGCTGAGCCAAGTGGAGGAATGAAGATGCGAACATGTAATCAATGTGGAGAACCACTCAAGGAATTCTCCAAGTTTTGCTTCAAATGTGGGAAACAGATTGAAAAATCTGTGTCAGAAAAGCTCATTCTCGACTCTCTTTCCAGCACTGAATCCCAGAAATTATTCCTGTTTCTGAACTCTCGACTCAATATGATGGAGAGGAAGGTGGATAATCATCTGGAGGCAATAAAGCGTATTGAAAAGATCCTGCTTGAGAAGAATATTGTATCTCCAGATGCTTTCACCACACCAGTTACCTATTCATCTCCTGCAGTTTCAAAAGCTCTAGATCTCGCCGAAGAGACTGTCCAAGAAGAAGAAATCGAGACAGAACCAATGTGGGTTTCTGTGGAAGAACCACCTGAGGTCGAGGTATCGGATCATGTCGGTTCGCCCACTACATCATATACTGAACCTACAATTATGAGTCAGTCACAGTACGTGGAGGATGAGCCCACCGTCGAGGAGATCCAAGACCTCTCCACTCAGGTGAGGAGGCGTGGTCCT
>JALWRB010000305.1 GCA_027077875.1 Candidatus Heimdallarchaeota archaeon | reverse complement strand
CGCCATGATCGCCATGGGGGCCAGTGTAACAGCAGTCCTGCTCAACTCCTACGGAGGGAAGTCTAAAAAGAGGAGGAGTACACAATCGGATAGATCGGTGACATACTCCATCCCTACAATAAGCTGCAATGCCTGCATAGCGGCAATGACCGAGGCACTAGAACCACTTGACGGTGTTGTAGACGTCAGCGGTGATCCAAAGCAGAAGATACTGACTGTGATATTCGAGGAAGGGACCAACCTGAAAAGGGTCAGGAAAGAGATCGCAAACCTTGGTCACCGGATAGAAGAGTAGGATGCATACTTAGAGACAACTATCCACACTGAACCTGCACCTGTTGTTTCTCCCATCCAAGATAGGTACCCCAAGACTCTACCTCACCGTACGACTCAAACGATCGGACGTAAGCATCGGATTCACCCCTTATCTCCTTCTGGTATGTAGGATGCTGAATTAATGTCGGATCACTCGTCTCCGAGAGCACAACCAAGGTTCCATCCGAGATGTACCAATTTCCCAAAACATTTCCTAACTGGTAGACCTCACCGCTACTAAGATCTATGATCTCGTCATAATTATCGACATAGAGCTTTTCTCCGAGCACGATCATATCTTGATATGTTCCGGAGAATGAGGACACCTTCGTAGAATTAGAGCTTAGACTGTAGACCCCAATGCTAGAATAATCACCATTATAGTCCACACTGTAGTACAGGTATCCGTCAACAATCTCAAGCTCAAATACCTTCTCATCTGGCCTGAACCTTGAAATCGAGCGGTCAGAAGAGATGTTTACGACCATTGTGTTCGGGTATCCAGGACGCCATTCAGCAATCTCCGTAGATTCGGAGTTGAGATAGATAAAGATATTTCCTGACAGATCCGCTCGTATCCAATATCCGATGTCATTCCCCCGTCCGTTCAGGAGGAAGGTATCTCCGAGGACCCCATCAGAGCTGTATACCATCGCAACCACCCCCGTATCCTCACTCTGCACCCCATACAATCTGCTGACGTTAATCTCGGATTCACTCGAATACATACCCAGTCTATAAATGACTCCCGAACCGTCGACGAACACATCCCATGTTAATTCTCTGAAGTACTTTATCCACATGAGCTCTCCCTCTCTGCTCAACTTGAGAAGGATGCTCGAATAGCGGTTACCATCTGCAATAAATCCGTATTCGTAGCTCACTCCTGAGATGACAAGGTCGTCATCTTCAGTAAGTAGGATTTGAGTTTCAAGGTCAGAGAAGTCGTATCCAATAAGCACTGACTGCTCCAAATTCCCAGAATTGTCAAATCTAAGCACAAGAAGACCCGTCTTGTTGGTGTCTCCGTACGCTATATCCTCTGAGAAGTCACCTACCTTCATTCCCGTCACTATAGTATCACCAGTACTGTCAATAACAACGTCCGAGAACTGTTCGCGATCAATCTCAATCTCATTGCAGAAAAACAGATATGGCAGTATGGGGACAACGAACGTAAAAATGAAGACAATCGTCAGGATGGAAGAAGTAATCAACACTTTCTTTAGGTACGAACCCATAACATATAATCGGCCACCCCAAATATAAATAAACAGGGTGCAATTATACCCGGAGTGACCTAAATCCGACGACGAGCTATCCACGCAACTTTCGTCTGATCACAGCCACGAGGACAAGAGCAGTGGTGATAGTAGGAGCGAAAACTGCTTCAGACTCGACAAAATAACCAAAAGAGTAAGTAGATACCACAGGGTAGCTATCCCAGAACTCGGGAAGCTCCTCATAGGTCACACGTATTTGACCGTCCTCGAATATGATATAGGTCTTGAATGCATTTGTGACAGGTTGACCTGACGAGAGCCAGAGCGTAATTGTCCCATTGGTCATCGATGCCAGTGGCAGGAAGTAGAAGTCGATTAAATAGGTAGCATTCACCCGCACGAGAGTCTCAGCGGGAAAGGTCTTACCCGTGACTGTATCTCCGCACGGAAAAGGAGCACTCAGTTCTGTCGAACCACCAAACTTTGCAGTCGCCTTAAATTTACTTGTACAGGTTGAGGGGAAATTGTGCGAGAAGCTCGGTCCAGTGTTGAGCTCGTTTATTGAAGCGTTGAAATAGACCGTCACTCCCGGGTTTCGTGAATATTCTAGCCCTCGATCTTCCAGAACACGGGTATGAACCAATCCCGAGGAACGAGCAGATCCGTAATCCTCCGGGACAGAATCTGCTGTACTTGTGACATTCGTACCATCGGACAAAACAGTCAGGTTGTAGCGTGTACCCAAGGTTAGAACGGGAGAATACGTGGTGATCTGAACAAAACCAACTGGATAGTATGGAAAACTATACTCATTCACACCCAGAGTCAAGTTGAGAAGGTACGAGCCAAGGTTGAACACACCTTGATCGAATACTGATGAATTGTAAGATTCCAGAACACAGGGAGCTTCCACCAGTTTGAGTGCAGTAGAGGTGGTCACTTCAATGTAAAGTAAGCAGGATCCATTCTCAATACCCAGCGAATCAGGAGTTAGATCAACATCGGACTCCAGCCAGAGTTCAACACTAACCCGCTCCGTTAGATTCACCATATAATCTATCGGTCTGACTTGGACGTCCGTGACATCAGTGACCGCTGTGTACAAATTGCTGAAGTCTGCAGAAGTGGGTAAAACAGAAAAAGTCAACAGGAGCAGTAGCAAGGCCACTCGCATATTATATAACTTTGCTCGGACATATTTAAGTGAATGAGGAAAAGTTAAACCCGTATGGAAACTCAAGAACTAGATCAAAGATTTAATGGGAGCACAGGGATTTGAACCCCGACCGGTTGGTTTTTTCTTTGTGACTGAAAAAAGTCACAAATCTGGAGCCAACTACGCTGCCAGATTACGCCATACTCCCGGCGCAGATTTTTCTGCGATAATTCCTGCTTTGTTTCAGTCTATTTATTGTTTGCGATGTTTGCTGAGGCTATTGGCAGTCTCTGTAGTTATGCGTGTAGTTGTTGTTACGTTGATGTTATATCTAGTATCCAAAGGTTAGTATTGTGATCTTTGCGGTCTGTATTATCTGGAGTTATTCAGGTCGAATTGTGACTCCTACATGTAAGTGAAATGGTACATCTCAATTCATGATATTGTTACGTACTATCGGAGCTTGAATCCACCGGTCCTCGATAGATTAATATGCTTATTCTGGTGATGCAGTGATGTGAAGAGAGCTTTCAGTCTTGTATTCCTGCTCCTAGTCGCTCCTGCTCCTGTGCAGAGCATCCAGAACTCGTTCGTCGCATTTAGCTACGAGGTCGAGGTTTCTCCATACTTCGGAAGTGAATTAGAGGTTGATAGTGAAGGGAACATCTACATGATCGGTTCCATAAGTTCTGGTGTAATTCCACTTGTGAATGCTTACCAGACATTGATAGCCGGAGGTAGTGATATTGTTATCGTATCTCTCGATGCTGAGGGAGACATTAGGTGGTCGACGTATTTTGGGGGAAGCGAAGATGATATTATCCACAAAGTTGAAATTGACGCTCAAGACAATATTTACCTTATAGGAGATACAGATTCCCAAGATTTCCCCATCCTCGACGCTTTCGATAGAAATTTTAGTAGAAATGAAGGATTCATTGTCTCTTTTACGAGAGATGGAGAGCTTAGGTGGTCGAGTTACCTAGGAGGGAGTAAGTCAGACTATATTTTGGGATCTGTGGTCGGAGAGAATTCACTATTGGTGGTTGGTGAAAGTAGTTCAGAGGATTATCCGCTGATGAATCCTTTACAGGGTGTTAGGAGAGGATTATCCGATGGGGTAATATCTGAGATATCATTTAATGGGGATCTTCTCTGGTCTACGTACCTCGGTGATAACGGAACGGAAGTACTGTTGGACATTACGATTACTGGTGACGATATATTTGTGGTAGGTGAGGAGTTCTACCCTGACGAGACCCTTCCATACTACGAGAGTGAAGATATTCAAGCAATCGTCTACAAGGTAGCCTTGAGAAATACAGTCACTCGTACAGTTATAAATGGCTCTAGTAATGACTATGGTCGGAGGATATTGTCTGATAATAGTGGAAACATATTCATCGGAGGTAGATCAGGTTCAAGCGATATCTTCGAAAATGTAGGCGGTTTGGATATCTTCGTCGCCAGATTTAATAATAATCTTGAGAGGACATGGTTAGCCTCATTTGGAGATGTTAAAGATGATTACCTTAAGGACATGATTTTACAACCTGATGGAAGTATTCTCTTGTCCGCAAAGTATGACATTTCCACAAAGAATCTAACCGGAGGATATTACACCGAACCACTCGGGTGGAGTGACATCGTGCTCATGTCAATCAACGAGAGTGCGCAGATCAATTGGGCATCATACTTCGGTGGTGAAAGCTTTGACAATCCCCATGATCTTCTCTACAGAGATGGGATTATCTATCTCTCTGTATATTCATCCTCTAGCAACCTACCGAATGAACCTGGCAATAGACCAGTGTCGTCATGGTTCCTGTACGGTATCTACTCCCCCTATGAAGACCCCGACAACGACACCCTGCTCAGCATCGATGAGAATAGATTGGGGACCGATCCTGGGAACGCAGATACCGACGGGGACGGAATTCCAGATAATATCGAGATAGAGAACGGCAGCGACCCCCTCGTCCCGGACACAACGAATGACAGGGTTCCCCTGCTCCTCTCTGGGTTTGTCATGCTGCTTGTACTCAGGAGAAGAAGAGTGCTATGAATCTCACCAATACCTGAATCTCCATGATTTTGCCAACCATGACATCGAGTTTATCGTCCAGTGGGAATGAGCGTAGTGCTCCGTCTCCGAGAGGAGGTCGTACAGCTCTCTTCTCTCCATGTCTTCCAGAGGTATCTTGATGAGATACCAGAATATACTTAAGCCTTTCGCGATGGCATCGACCGTGAATTCTGCGTCGCAGAGTATCCATTAGAGAGAGTTGAGCCAGTCCTTCAGGTAGTTTTCCGAAGATGTTGAAATCGAGTGGTATGAATCCGAGCTATGTTGCTTCCTGAGTGCCTCTTGACCATAGGAGCAAGGACAAGTCCTTTGAGGAATGAAGTGATCCTCTCCGCGGGAGTAGCTCCTGGGACAAATAGGTTACATTCGATCTCTCCATTACTGGTGACTGGTTTCCTTACTGATCTGTTCCCAGCCGGTGAGCGGTGTCCTTACTGATCTGTTCCCAGCTTGTTCTCGTTTATGCAGAGCGGGTTATCGGGGGTACGTGAATGATGATTGAGGTTCATGAGTATTCGGGGGTAGATGTCGTACAGGAACGTAATTGAGGTTCATGAGTAGACTATTGGTCCGTTCTTGAACTGCATGTAGTTGAATACTTCGATCTTGGTCCCTTTTTCTCTGAGCTTGGTTATTTCAACGGAGTCTTGGATTATTTTATCTATGTAGATGATCTCTAGAGGGAGTTGAGCCAGTCCTTCGGGTAGTTTTCTGATGAAGTTGTCATCGATGGTGAGTACTTTTAGGTGTTTGAGTTTGGTGATTGATTCAGGGAGCTTTGCGAGGTTATTTCCGTCGAGTACGAGATGTGTTATTTTGGAGTTATCCGGGAATTCAGGGAGTTCGGTTATTCTATTACCTCTGAGGTATAATTCTTTTAATTCGGGGTTATTGACGACTATTTCAGGTACTGATCTGATTTTGTTGTACGAGAAGTCGATGATTGTTGGAGTTATATTTTCAAGGATATTTGTAGGGATTTCTTGAGCGTTGACATTCCTGATGACAAGTTCTGAGATATTTCTTATCTTGAGGAATTCCGTTGGGAGTGCACCTGGGATTATCCAGCCGTCCTCGGAGTCGGGTAGTAATTCCTTTAGAGTTCTGAGGATTGATGTATTATTTCTCCAGAAGCTTTTCTTGATGGCATCGCTCTTGATTTCTTCTTCGAGTTTGGGTTCATGTGATATATTGTAGTTATGAGGAAGGATTGAGTCGATTGCGAATTTGATTTTTCCATCGCTGATGTTGATGCCTACGACGGGCTCCCACCATCTCTCGATTTCTACTTCTGTGTCTGTTGGATCTTCTCTTCTCCAATAGTGGGTGATATCGCACCGAAATGCGCTGGTTATTGCGAGGAGTCTGTAGACTTGGGCGAGGAATTCTGGATTGTACTTCCTGTCGATGAGATAAATTCCTTTTATTATGTATTGGTAGATACTCTCGGTGGAGGAGTATGCACTATTTGTGTGGACAGCTTTACTGAGTAATTTGATGAATAGTCTCATGGATATTGTATCGAGATAACTGGGATCGAAGGAGAAGTTCTCGACGGAGTCGATGAGATTTAACCAGTGATCGTCCTCCATGTGCTTAATACCAAGGTACAGGCTCTTCAGATGAGGGAGGTGGGAAATTTTCGCTGATATAAGTCCCTTCAGGTTCAGTGATTGAAGTTGGGTTGCATTTTCCAGATTGATATCTCCCTTCATGTGGAGGGTTATTGCTCGGAGTTTGTGCTCATTGATGATCCTCTGCGTCATCCTTGCATCACAATCTTTGAAGAATATAACCTGAAGACCCTTAGCTCTGATTTCCTTTAAGGCAGTTGCAGTTAGTTTCGTCACATTTAAGTCGATGATTATACTCCCGCGAGGTTCGTCATCTTGAGAATAGTACTTTTCATCCACAGTCAGATTGAGGATCTCGCTGTTCCCATCAATCGTCATCTCCCCTTGTGGTCTTAAGATGTGGACTTGATCTATAGTTTCTCCTGTGTCCAGATGGATTGTTCTGATCTTGTGACTACTGGTTATTAGATTGTCAAGACGTGCATCTATGCAGATATCTTGGAGTTCCTTGCTCGTGACTTGGATCGAGCTTGCTTTGTCCGAATTGACTTCGAGAGCCGTGAGACCGGGTGAAGTTATGCTGAGATCTGAGATTTCGTGTCCATTTATCCTGAGCCTGCTCTGATTTTTCTGTTCAAGTTTGAGAGCTTTCAGTTTTTGTCCTGCGCTCACGTTCAGTTCACTGGTGTTACAACCTGTAATTTCGAGGTTTCTAAGATCGGGGAACTGGATGTTGAGGGAATTACAGGTATGATCAATGAGCACATCACGTACTTGTACCCTCAGATTTTGGAGTTTATCGCCAAGTATAGAGCGTACAATATCCCCGGTACAGATAGATGAGAGAACAGAGAGATTTTCGATTATTTTGCTGTCAATGAGGAGTTCGGTCATTTTGGGGAGGTATAAGGATACATGCTTTAGAACTGGCATTTGTCTCAGATCAAGGTGGTCTAATATTCCGCCAGCTCTACTGGAGCGAGTTGTGGCTTTGTGGATATCGAGTTTATCAAGATTTGGAATTCCTGTGAGTGATATTTTATCAAGTCCTGAGTTACCTATCTTCAATTTGCTCAGACTTGGTAGATTCCTTAGTTCTATCCCGGTCAAGAGTTCATCTTGTACTTCAATGCTAGAGAGCTGGGGGCAGTCCTCAATAACAAGGGAGATGGTTCCCTTGGTCACAATCTTTAGGTCCTTGATATTGGGATGTCCTCTGATGATGACCGTTTCTTCTTTGAACTTCGAGGGGGTTTCTCTCCTGTAGGACCATCTATTAAATGTTATTTCAAATTCTACGAGATTTGGGTGCTTACCAATTATTCCACTCGGGACGGATGAGGATGAGATGTATATTTTTTGAACATTGGGGTTCTCACATAAGCTTTCTCCGATATTTGATTCACTGATATGAATTCTCTTTACCCTCTCGATATCGGACAGGATACTCGGGAGGTATTCGACACTACTGCACCAGATCTCTGAACTATGGAGGGAGATACTACCTTTGACACTGCAGCCGTCTGGCGTTAGGAGCCGTAACTCTGATTTGATTAGCCTGTTCAATTCGTCATCTTCCACTAGAGCTCGCCCTCCTCTAACCTGTATGCAGGAGATATGCACCTCACGACTGGCAGGGGGATAACTCCGTGTGCCTTGCACGGGGTTATGGAGTCAAACACAGGGCATGATCTGCAATCTGGAGAAAACTTGCAATTGCAGTTGGACGAGTTGAGAAGTGACTTCCTCCATGATTCCATTCGAGTGCTCTTCCAGACATCTTCCACGAAGTCATCCCCTCTCTCTCCGATCTCCCATCCTGCCTCCCCCTCGATAAATGAGCAGGGATAGAACTCCCCATCCACATTGCCATAGAAAGAGAACAGCCCTGCTTCGCAAGCCTCGACGAAGGTCTTCGTGGACTCAAGCGGAGTTCCCTCGATAGATTTGTAGTACATAGGAGCGGAGCAGCTGTCAAATCCGAAACCGACCTTGTGTAGAAGAGCGTGAGTGATTATCTTCTTGACAGGCTCGATTGACCTCAGCGGTGTGAAGTGGTTTCTGCCCCTGCCCTTTGGTTTGTAGTTCAAGAAGACGATGGCATTCACACCTGCAAGCCTGCCGTCAGAGGCGATGTCTTGGATTGTTCTGAATGCACCGTCAATGGTCTCCTCTGAGAGGAGATAGTGTATATTCACCTGCTCCATCCCTGTGTCACAGAATGCCTTAACTGCATTGTAGGTCACTTCCCTGTCAATGACAGAGACAGCCACAGCACCGCATACCTCTGATACTTGCATGGCGAATTTTGCGTCCACCCCAAATCCATTTGTTGTGAAGTTGGGGATGATCCCCTGTTCCCGGGTGTACCTAAATATTTCCAAGAGATCGGGGTGTGCGTCGATGTCAGTGATTCCGAATGCGATTTGTGTGAGAGTTCTGGGGAGGGAGTGGAATATCACCTTGAATTTTTCGAAACTCATGTTACGTGTGGGAAGGTTTGATCCATTCCGTTTGTAGCAGAATGGGCAGTTCCCCCTGCACCTTCCGACAGATATCTCAAGGTCGAGGATCTCGGGGCCGAATTCGCTGAAATCCGGATCTTCGTTCTCCACCTGTCCCCATCTCAGGAAGAGTCCAGTCTGTTTGTTAAATCGATAGTTATAGTTCTCGGAGATCAGCTCCTTGCTGATGTTGCTCTCGTAGATCTCCATGTCTTCACATCCAACTGTTCCAGAGGGTGGAGGGAGGGAATCTAAATGCGTCGAACTGCCCTACCCATGCGAGCCGCGAGACGAAAGAACCCATATTCCCAGCCCCTATATCGATAATAACTATATCATCAGCCCCTGTTTTCTCCAGCTCTTTCACCATCTCCGACACGTAGTCATCTTCTCCGTCCCATTCATATTCGTCATACTCTCCTTTGTAGTATTCCTCGATTGAATTGTAGACTGCCCCCAGATCTCTTAATCTGTACTTTAGGAGAGCCTCTTCGGATTCAAATTCATTGTTGGTGTAATGTCCGT
This sequence comes from Candidatus Heimdallarchaeota archaeon, assembly GCA_027077875.1. Taxonomy (GTDB): domain Archaea; phylum Asgardarchaeota; class Heimdallarchaeia; order Heimdallarchaeales; family Kariarchaeaceae; genus S139-21. The sequence continues at coordinate 6,967 of JALWRB010000305.1, read as the reverse complement.
AGAGAACTACCCAGTCAAGATACTTCTTGCGACTGACCACTACAAAACTGCAGCTACTGCTATTGCTCACGAATCCTGTGCGGATCTTCATCAAACAACGTTCAACAAAATGGTATATTAACTTTCAGTGGTAACACTTGAAAGGTACTCCAAGAGCTATTGATCCAGTTTAGTATACAGGATGACCTCGGGGTGAGCTCACCACCCGAGGTACGTGCTCCAGATCTCCTCACCACTGGAGAGGTCGATGTATTGGATGTAGTAATCGCTCGTACCCTTTATTTGCTTCTGGAATGTTGGATATGTGAGTATCTCATCCGAGGTCTCTGAGAGGACGGCGGCCTTACCATTGGCGATGGACATCCTCCTCTGACCGGGGATGTTTAGCTCCTCGCCACTGATGACATTGATTACCTTCTGTCCGATGATAAGATATGGGATATCCTCAAATTCTCGTAAGATTCCAGTCTCATTTTCTACCTTCCAGACCATGGATGCATACCCTGTGGAATTTACATAATAGAGCTCCATTCCTGTAATCGGGCTATCCATGTGTGTAAGAATCATGGCATCTTCACCCATTGTGACCAAACCGAGGGTCATAAATGACATTGGTACGTACCAATCGATTTCTCGATCCTCATTTATCCTAAGGAGAAATGTGGTAGTTTCCCCGTTCCCGAGGTAATAGGATGAGCTGGACACGAATGCCAGATATATTGATCCTGTATTGGTCACAACGAGTCCTTGATCCCATCCTAGACTTCCCCCTCGGACAATGATACTTTCACGTATAACACCATCGGGCTCAATGACGGTGATCAAGGAATTCGTCTGTGATTCGTTGTCACCAATCTCTTTCGCCAGTGGCAGAGGATATGAGAGATCATGGGATCCACCTAGGAAAATTACACCAGACCTGCCTACATCGATATCCCATATTCTGCTTTTGAGGTAACGAATCCAGAGAATTTCACCGAGTGGACTAAGCTTAATGACGAAGCTTGAGTACTCTGTCAGGTTCTCACCCATAAAGCTCGGGCTGTCTATGCTTCCTGTAATAATAAGATTGTCCCGAGGGTCAAGAGCCATCTGAGCATAAGATTCGGACAGATTGAGAAGAATTGATTGCGCGAGCGATCCCCTGGGGTCGAATCTGAGGACTAGTAGGCCCATATCGTTGTCTTCTCCATAGATTATGTCCTCTGAGAAGTTCCCTCTCTTCAGTCCGAGCACTATGGTATCGCCCGTACTGTCAATCACAACATCAAAGTATTCCTCGGGCTCAGAGTCACTAGTAAGGTCATAGCAACTGTAGCATTCGTTATTAATAGCGAAGAAGGCGATCAGGGACCCGTACAATAGAGCCATTAGAAGCATAACAGCAGTGGTGAGGACAAATGCAGTCTTATTCATACCAAATTTACATAATTAAACATATATAAATTAATAAGGAGGGAATTCACCCTGAGCAGAGATGTGAGCCTTGTGTACCTAGTTGTGACCAGAGAGTGTCAGGAGTGCAGTCGGAGGAGGGCAATCTCTGCGGTCTCTACGATGTCGGGGTTCTCGTGAGTCAGGAGCGACCGTATGCACGGTTCGCAACTAGGGTTTCCAATCGTCGCGAGGGCGAGAGCGGCCTCGTGGACGACGAATCTGTTGTCCCCGTTCTCGATCACTGAGCAGAGTTCTGGGACGACGATGTCCGCGGCCGTCTCCCCCAGTGAGAAGATGATCTCGTGTTTCACGATAGAGTCGGTTTCAGTGTGCATCGCCTCAATTAGCTTCTGTACGCTGTCGATTGACCCCTCGGCCAAAAGTCTAAATGAAGCCTGCACCCTGTCCTCTGCCCTCTGCGTCGGATCAAGGATGACGCTTGTGGGATCTTCGATGTCTCTTGGTTCAAGTCTCTGGATGGCGATCTGAGCAGTCTGTCTGACGTCTTCCATTGGGTGATCTAGGAGCTCTGTGAGTACCGCACGTGCACGGTTATCTCGGGTGTTTCCTAGAGCTAGAGCTGCCTCGTGAACGACGAAGTCATTTGGATCCTCCCTTATGCTCTTGATGAGGATCTGAACTGCCTCGTCTGTCCCTTTCTCCCCTAGGACATACGCTGCCTCATGCCTGACTATGGGACTGGTATCCTCCCTCAGGGTTCTTGACAGGGCAGCGAATGCCTCCGCAGAATCGTCCCTTAGAAGCTGAAAAACTGCCTGTATTCTCTGCTCTGGGTTAGATTCCGTACTTTGGAGAACTTCGATTGGTGTCACAGATAGAGCAGTTCTAAGCTATTTATGAAATATGCGATAAACTCGCTTGTTGGTGTGGAAATCGGTTAGAGCAATGTCTGAGATACGTTAACGATTACTTACAGCGAACAGCTATTTTTGAAATTCAGGAACTACAACTGCCCAACCCGAGGTGCCCTTGGTTCGGTATCCGAGAACTTCTTGGTAGTCCTTCCTAAGGTAGAATTCCCGAGCTAACTCCATGTCAACAAATTCGATGACCTGGACAATTTCCCTTGGAGACCCGTCCTTTGGGATATTCTCGTCAATCTTGGAGTTCACAACAAGCTTGGCTCGCCCATTTTTTATATATTCCTTCAGAATGGTTCCAGCTCCTTCTTTGTACTTGGAGAATTTCTCGTCATCCACGATGGTGAAATTCAGGATCAGGTACCCTTTCATATCACTCAACCTCCTCGGCAAATTCCACGATCGCCTTGGCAATCTCATGCGGATGATCCTCTTGAATGAAGTGCAGACCCTCTCCGACATACTTGATCTGGAGGTTGGGGAATTCCTTCTTGCAGTACTCCGCCATATGTGGGGGCATCATTGCACCAGGTTTCACATAGAGAAGCTGTTTGTTAATTGCCGACAGAGACCCATTCTTCAGTGAGTCGACAAGACCAGACAGTATAGCCTGTGTAGTCAAGGGTTCTCCACCGATTGGGACCTCTAATGGCCATACAAGCAACGGTTTCCTTGCTTTCTTCTCTAGATAGGGCTGTCGATAGTGGTCAAGGGTGTCCTCGTCAAGTTCTCTTCTTACCATTGCTGGCAGCATCTTCTCCACGAAGAAGTTCTGTTCAATAATCATCTCGGGACCCATCTTGGGGTCTCTGACATTCTTGAAAAACTCCCCCACATCACCTTTTAGGTCATCCATGCTTGGAATAGGGAAAAGAAGCGGCTCCATGAATGTGATCTTCCTTATCCTCTCGGGATTGTTCTTGGCATATTCGAACCCGAGAGCTGCTCCCCAGTCGTGTACAACCAAGTGAATGTCCTTGAGATCGAGATTCATGATAAACTCCTCGACGAATTGGTAGTGCTGTTCGAAAGTATAGTCGATGTCTGGTTTAGAGCTCTTTCCCATTCCAATTAGATCTAGCGCAATCCTTCTACCTTGTATACCAGGAATGATGTTCCGCCATATATAGCTAGAGGTTGGGTTCCCGTGAATGAAAAGGACGGGGTTTCCCTCACCCACGTCGACGTAGTGCATTTTCTCTCCTCTGACCTCCAGAAATCTGGACTCAAAGGCAAATTCTGACAATATAGTTTGATCAACTGACATGTAATAATCTCCATATTATAGAGTTATTTTGACCATTCGGTCAAATATATAAAAACCCCACCTTTGTTTTTGACCATATGGTCAATATAACACCACTAATTTAACAGAAAACAACTTTGAAAGATACGGACATATAGATTATATTCAAATCTCCCCCTTGACAAAATAATTTGACCCGATAGTCAAATTAAAGACTATGTACCAGAATAGAGAGTTGACTGATGCCCAAGGTGAAGTATTTCAGTGAAGAGGATGTTCTGAATCGGATAATGTTATTATTCTGGTCCAAGGGATATGCTGGAACTTCCCTCAAGGATATTCTTGACGAGGTAAAGATCGGTAAGCAGAGCCTTTACAACTCTTTTGGAGATAAGCAGAGCATATTCTTTCACTGCTTAGAGCTGTACAAGACAAGATCGATGGAAATATTGGAACAAATGAACTCTGAAGAAGCTGATTTCTCCGACCTCGAGAACTATTTCATGAAACTCCATTCAGCATTTTCCATGGAGAGTCCTGAGCACAAGGCATGCATGGTTGGAAACACCATATCGAATACCATGACATCCGAGGATAGACATCTTGTGAAATTTGCCATGGAGTACCTCGGTCTTATTGAGAAAGCATTTTTCAATGTATTGTCAAATGCCAAAGAGAAGGGACAGATCAGGGAGGATATCGACACGAAAGAGGCAGCACTCTACCTATTGAATAATGGATATGGTCTGGGAGTACTCGCGAGAGCTGGCTATTCCAAGAAGAGGCTGAGATCAATGGTGAGATTCATGCTCAGCACCCTAAAATAAATTCCTAAACATTGTCGATTGTAGATGGCTGAATTAGATACTTATGTAGCTCAATGGAGTAACCATGTTAAATTCTACAAGTAGCTACAGTCATCTTGGTCCATCCCTCCCATGTCATCGTCGTCCATCATACCACCCATGTCATCGTCGTCCATCATACCACCCATGTCATCGTCGTCCATCATACCACCCATGTCATCGTCGTCCATCATACCATCCATGTCATCGTCGTCCATCATACCATCCATGTCATCGTCGTCCATCATACCATCCATGTCATCGTCGTCCATCATACCATCCATATCATCGTCATTCATCATACTTCCCATACCCTGATTGTCAATCATCCCGTCGTTGTCCCAGTGATCCATATTTCCGAAGCCGAGGTTAGTGCCGTTGGCCATTGTGGTGATTATGCCGAAACCGATCAATGCGATCAGAACAAGTGATAATGCGTTGCTGTTTGTGTTTGTCATAGTTCATAACTCCTGACGCTTTGCGTCATATCAATAATTGATATAGAATTTAATCTAATTTCTCTTCAAATCGGACTCAACTCAAATTTGAGTATGAGGTCCTTTATATTTAGAGCGAAAACACTATACATTCGCCAAGTTTTTGCTACAGAGATACGCTAGATGTAAGTACTATTTTCCTTTGTACTCCGGTTTTCGCCTCTCAAGAGCAGAGCGTATTCCCTCTTGGAAGTCCTCCAGTTGTGTAAGCTCTTGGGCTGCTTCGTATTCCATTTGGGAGATATCCCCACCGTACAGATGGCCGTTGAGAACGTGCTTGGCCGCAGACACCGAGCGAGGGGCATTTCCAGCGATTCGGTGTGCAAGTTTCTTCGCCTCTTTCATCAGCTCAGAACCCTCCACGAGACGAGAGATCATCCCCATCTCAACTGCTTCTTCGCTCGTGATCACCTCACCGGTCAGGACGAGATATCGGGCTCGGGAATGACCAATCAGCCGGGGTAGCCTTTGTGATCCTCCCCATGCAGGATTCAACCCGATTGTCACCTCGGTCAAGCCAAGCTTGGTCCCCGGGACAATAAGCCTGATGTCACATGCGAGAGCTAGCTCTAGCCCTCCACCAAAGGCGTAGCCGTTCATGGCAGCAATCACGGGGATTGGGAGCTGTTCTATTCTCCTCATCAGGACCTGTGCCCTATGGGTGAAATTATGCTTGGCCTCACCGTAGAGCCCCGCGACCTCTTTGAGATCTGCACCTGCACAGAATGAGTTCTCCGTTCCCGTGAGTATGAGTGCACGTATGTCATCCTTCTCGGCCAGATCCATGACATGGTGGAGCTCATTCATCAGCTGTGATGAGACTGCATTCTTGGCCCTCGGTCGGTTGAGCGTGATGGTCCCGACACCGTTTTCGGAATTGTATTCTATGGTTTCAAGTTCCACCTGTCAATTTTGTATCCCCGTTACTTAAATCGTTCCAGTCAGCCCTGATAATTCTTATTACAGTGGAGCGCGGATTCTACCCTGTGACTACAAGGAAGTCTCCCATCGCAGGAAGTTGGTACGAGGGGACGGGTTCTGCCCTTCGTGAGCAGATCAGGCGATCTGCGTTGTCAGAGCTTGGGGTCGGGTACGACTTCGCGGAGACCTTGGCCACTGATGACTCCAGAAGATTGGTCGGGGTTGTCTCCCCCCACGCGGGCTACATGTACAGCGGTCCTACCGCTACGCACGCCTACGCTGCGCTGCACAACCACCACCCGGATCTCAATGAGCTCTTCGTTGTGGGTCCCGACCACAGAGGGTACGGCTTTGGTATGTCTGCATACCCGGAGGGTGCGTGGAGAACACCCCTTGGAGACATGGAGATCAGCCCGAATCTCCTCTCGGAGGTTAGGAACTCGCAGCTCCCCTTCGATCTCGATCCCTCTGCCCACTCGATGGAGCACTCGATCGACATTCAGCTACCGATGATTCAGTACGCCTACTCCCGGACGCCCAAATTCATGCCCATCATGCTAACCAGGCAGTCCTTGGAGCAGAGCATGAGACTGGGGAAGTTCCTATCTGGGGTAAAGGGGGTTGTAATCGCAGCCTCCTCTGACCTCTCGCATGAGTACGACTACGAAAGGCTTGAGCGCAACGACCGGGAGATGATCGACCACCTGCTCTCGGGAGACCTGCAGTCGGCAGAGAGATTCAGGAGGGAGGTGGATATGACCTCCTGCGGATTCGGGGCGATCTACGCCCTGATCCACACAGCTGAATTGATCGGGCGCGTCGAGGTCGAGGAACTGGCATACAGCAACTCAGCGATGATCGTGGGGAAGAGACCGGGTCAGTACACCGTCGGATATCTCGCCCTCGCGGTCTATGCGGTGTGAGGGGTCAGTCTGTCAGGGGATTGTTCATGTCTTTCAGCTGCCCAATCCAGTAATAGTACCTAGCTTTGGACTCCGAACCCAGCGGTGCCAGGGTTTCAAGGATGATACCATCTATTTTCTCGATCGGCAGACCTGCTCTTCGCATGATCCCCAGACCGGAGATGGAGTTGACGAGAAACCACGCAAGCCGATCGGTGTCCCGAACCTCGAGTTGCCC
>JALWRB010000304.1 GCA_027077875.1 Candidatus Heimdallarchaeota archaeon | reverse complement strand
GTTCTATGTTTTCAGTGGTATCCTCGACCTCACTACCAGTTGTTTCTTGTACTTCAGAATCATCTGTGGTGATGACTTTCTCGGTCTCGTCCACTGAGGGTTCGGCTTCCTCAATCTTTGCAGCGCTCTCCTCCTCTTCGCCAATTGACGTTTCAGGAATATTCTTTTCCTCCTCTCCCCGTCCTTCATCAGGGATTGGTTCATCCAATTCTGCTACCTCCTCGTGAGCAGTCTGTGTGGGTTCACTCCCCTTTTGAATTGACTCCGAATTTTCCCTTTCAACACTGTCTTCTGGATTCTCTTCGGGTTTTGGAGCACCTGATCCCTTGTTTTCGTCATCTGGTGGTGTACTCATTCTTATGTTGCTGTATTGTTCAAGAAGAAAAATCTTGCCCGTCCGACTCGCTCTTTGCTCTGATCTTTCTCAGATAATTGTCGATTACTCCTCGATGTCGGAGGCCATAACATCGTCAAGGAATGTCTCTGCAGTTGTCCACTGCATACGGTGATCACCTGCGATTCTGCGGAGGGCACTTTCGCACTCATTCCTCACATAGATGTGGGGATCTGTTTTCAGTGCTTTGACAAGTGCCTTGACCCCATTCTTGGTGGCTAGCCATCCAAGGTTCGTGGCAGCCTGAAGTCTGAGTTCCCAGTTGTCACCCTCTGTTAATAGTTCGATCATAAGCGGTACGATCCTCTTGTCCTTGAACTTGAGTAGTGCCTTGGCCATGTCTCGTTTGATGTAAAACTCTTCCTCAGATCTTAGAGATACCATGATATCTCGGAGAACACTGGGATCACCCAAATCCGCCAATGAGAGGGCAGCACTTGCTCTCCCAAAGTCCCAGTCTTCTTCCTGCATGAATTTAAGGAGGGGTTGGATAGCCCTCTTGTCCCCAATTTTCCCGAGTGCCTCTGCGGCTTCGTTACGTGCATAGCGGAAGGGGTCGTTGAACATGCACTCTACCAACGCGTCCACAGCTTCCTCCATCTCCAATAATCCCAGAGCCTCTGCGCAGTCTCGCCTTACAAAGTTCTCGTCCGAGTTCTTCATGTGATACAGTAGCGGTTCGAGAGCCCGTGTATCCCCGATCTCTCCGAGTTCCAGTGCGGCTGAGGCCCGCAGTTCAGGCTGTTCCTCGGTGTTGTTGAGAAGGTCGATCAGCTCTGCGACTCTATCCATAGGAAATATGGAGAAATAGTTCTTCTAATACTTTTGGCTTATTTCTCTGTGCTAAGAGCAGAAGGTCGAGATTAAGGTTTTTATGCACGTGTGCAAAAGTGGAATTGTGGCCCTCGACCTGACTGTATTTCTTATATGGACTGCGATCTTCTGGCTGATCATTCTGGCAATCAACTCCAGAATGGATTTGTCACGGTTCAATATTATCATCTACCCTCTTCTTCTTATTGTAAGATCTGAGAGGATTGTGGATCGAATAGGGAAATTGAACGAGAGGGTAAAAAAGGCTCTCATGTACATGGGGGATATTTCCATACTTATTTCCACGTCAATGATGATTGTCTTCCCAGTGGTATTGGTTATGAATGAGTTCTTCTTCTCCAATGAGGTTATCGCTGTGGGAGCGATCAGGGTATACAATCTCGACACCGTCTTGGTCATACTGTTCTCCCTCGCTTTTGCTTTGTTCGTCCACGAGGGATCACACGCTATGGCATCAATCGCCAATAAGGCTGATATCAAATCCTTGGGGATGATGATATTCGGGTTCATACCGAACTTTTTCGTGGAGACCGGGGACAATTTTGATGAGCTACCCCGAGTGAAGAAGCTTAGAATTATCGCCTCCGGTCCGTCTGCGAACATCATTCTTGTGCTCGTCATGGTGCCATTCCTCCTCTTCCTCCCGATTATCTTGTCTCCCATGTACACGAGTTCCGGTGGGGCGCTGGTGATCGATGTGCAGAAAGGAAGTCCAGCCGAGGAGGCAGGGATTACAACAGGCGATGTCATTACACAGGTATTTCTAGTGGACTCATTTGGAAATGTGGTGCAGGAGGTCGTCGTTACGAAACCAGGAGAACTCCGCAACCTCATTGGCTCGCTTCCTGCTGATAATCTCATAGAGCTGAATGTCAGCGGGAGGATTGTCTCCCTTGAGACAACTGCCTCATCAGGTGGATCGTCAATCGGTGTGACCGTGGACTATAATTTCGAGCCTCGTCTCTCTTTTCTCCCCCGCATACTTCCATATTTCCTCGGGATTCTCCTATCGTGGATGATCAACTTCAACCTGACCCTTGGCTTCCTTAACCTTATGGTCTTTCCGAGATCTGATGGGGACAAGATTCTCAAGGAACTCGCCTCTGACAGTAAGATAGCTCCCATTGTCGTTGGAGTCTTCAGGTTTGTTGTGACCCCCGTTGTAGCACTGCTCATCCTAAAGAGTGTGTTCACCTAGAGGATCTCGCCGGTATCGTTCTTAATCATAAATTTGCGCAGAATCGGTATTGGTGGTGCTCCGTAGCTCAGAAGCTTGTCATGGAATTCAAGCTCAGAGAATGCATCTCCCATTTCATTCTTGTAGTCCTTCTTCATCTTTTCAATCATTAGCTTGCCAAGGGCATAGTTCAAGTAACCCCAGTCATATGTGCCTCGCTTTGCCTCTGATTCCGCTGGCTTCCTCCCCATGAAACACTTCTCCATGAACATGTTCGTTGCTTCCTCAACCGAGAAGTCATCGGTTGTGTGGTAGCGGATGGAGCAGATCAACCTGACATTTCGGATCAGGGTCTCGATGAGCTGCATCATCCTGTACTTCGGGTCGTCCTTGTGGAATCCGTGCTGGTACATTGCCTCCTCGACATAGAGTGCATATCCCTCCCAGAAATGGTATGCCCCGAAGAGTTTTGCCATCAGGGAGGCCGACCTCTGATTGTGGAGATGGTGCAGGTAGTGACCCGGGAAGCACTCGTGGACTGAGATGTCGAGTAATTGCCTGTAGTTGAATAGTCTGAGCCACTCCTCCTGCTCTTCTGATTTCCAGTCCTCACCTGGTGGGGTGACGTAGTAGTAACTTTCTGTCGCTTTCTTCTCGAGGGCCCCAGGGGTATCCATCGCTGCAAAGGCCCATTCCCTGAATGGCTTCGGCGTATAGATCACCTTAGGCATGACATCACTCGGAACAGAGACAAACTTACTCTCCTTCAGGAAGGTTCTGATCTCTTCAAGCATTCCTTGTGTGACATCAATCAACTCCTCAGAAGTTGGGTGATCTTTTGTGATTTCTTCGAGGATATCCTTCGGATCCCTGTCAGGGTCAACCATAGAGGCTGCTTTCCTGAACTCGGCAAGGTTATGCTCCAAATTTTTCATCCCAGCTTCGAGGATCTTCTCGACTGGTATATCCACTCTCTCGATTGACCGAAGCATCTTAGAGTATCGTTCTTTGCCGAGTCTGAAATTCCCTTTGAAGTTCTCCATATTATCCTCGAGGTATTTGAGGTACTTGTTGAATGCAGACAGGGCCAGTTCTTTCATCTCTGTGAGTTCCTTCATCGTATCCATGGTGATCGTGTCATCTTCCTTCTCGAAGTACCTGCACTCATCTTCAAGATTGTTGAAAAAGTGGATCATCCCCTTCATCATGGAGACCGCCATCGTCGCGTTCTCTACAGCAACCTCCTGAGGGTTGAGATTCGTGATTGCTACGTCATAGTATTCAGGAAGCTGGCCGAGATAGGTAGCGAGTTCCTTCATCCTCTGATCGAGGGGAGCATAGGCCTTCATGAGGTAGTCGAATATGAACGCTGCTTCGGTGTAGGTCATTGGGTTCGACATCTCAGATGCCATGTCGTCCATCATGAACAGGTCGGCATCGATCTTGTTGTCGAGAAGAAGGTAGTCCATCTTCTCTACCTCTCCAAGGTGCTCGTAGTCGATAGAATCCAAGGACTTCTTCATGTTTTTCAAAAAGAGCTTGTACGCTGCTCTCTTAGATTGCCTGTTGTCCCCAACTAATCCTGCATACTCTCTCCTTCCTGCAGAGAACGCAGATGAAGGGTTGTAGTTCGCCCATCCCCTCAGAAATTGTTCCTTGATATCTTCGAATTCACTCATGAGGATATCGTCTGGTACTTAGTGATAATATTTGTGCTGGTATCCATTTGTATCTGCCCTGAGGTACGGGGTAGATAGATTTAAGTCGATTGGCTCTAATGTACCCTGTGAACGATCGATTGGATGCTACAAAGATTGAAACCGATGAGGGACTACAGTACCACCTTAAGGTGAAGCCCGGTGATCTTAACTCCACTGTTCTTCTTCCTGGAGATCCTAAGAGGGCGATAAAGATTGCTGAGCAGTGGGATATGTATGAGCAAGTAGCTGATTACAGGCAGTACGTATC
>JALWRB010000303.1 GCA_027077875.1 Candidatus Heimdallarchaeota archaeon | reverse complement strand
GCTCTGGATGATCAGACCAAACTGGATCAGGCTCATCGATAACACCATAGCATTCGGTCACAAAGAGGAGATCACCCTATAGAGGAGTGAATATATTTTTTTTAGGTTATTTTACTCCTGATTTCCCACTTCTTCCCACTAATATTACGTGGATGTTGATCAAGACTAGATGTACTGTGAAGTGTCCTCTTCATACATTCTAAGATCCAGACCACATGACGGGCAGTAAACCCAAAAGGGATCAATCTCCATATTGCACCTCGGGCAGGTGTGAACATCTTCAGTGCTCTTCCTGAAAAATAGGGGAGGAAAGAAGAGGAAGAAAAAGATAAGCGGAAAACCAAATAGTACGTATGCGATGATGTTCGCTGCTGTCAGAACCAACGAAAGAACAAACCAGAAGTATCTCATTCTGTTTTCTTCCACCTCAGGCGGGAAGCACCTTCTTTGTTCTCTGCAAATGAAGCCTCGACCTCAAGCCCAATATACAGGTTTTCCGGGGGCTCATTCACAATGCCTGTTAATCTCTCGCCATTCGTCAACTCGACGATTCCTAGGGTATAGGGTGCCATGTCCATGAATGTGGGTGGGCTTATGTGGATGACGGTCCATGTGACCAGTTTACCCTTGCCCTCTACCTCTACCTCGGAGAGGTTTGTTCCGTAACAATTACGGCACACGGGTCTGGGTGGAACCATGACCCTGCTGCAGTCATTGCACTTAATACCCACAAGTTTATTCTCGTTAATTGCTTTCTCGTACATCTCGACTGTTCTCATTATATTGTCCATGTTAGTCACCTCTCTCTAGGATGTGGCACACAATCGTAGATCCACTTCCTCCTAGGTTCTGTGTCATACCGAATTCCACATCGGAGAGTTGTCTCTCTCCTGCAGTACCTCTGAGTTGCTTTGATACCTCTACAATCTGAGCAACTCCAGTAGCTCCGATGGGGTGTCCCTTGGCTTTCAGACCTCCCGACACATTGATTGGTAGATGACCATCTGCTGCAGTGTCACCATTAAGCGCGGCTTTTCCTCCCTCACCCTTCTTGAAGAAACCCATGTCCTCAATAGCCACAATCTCAGCAATGGTGAAGCAGTCGTGTACCTCGGCGAAGTCGATGTCCTTAGGCTCAAGACCCGCTCTTTTGAAGGCGTTGCGGGCCGCGATCTTAGTGGTGTTGAAGCTGGTGATATCCGTACGGTCGTGGAGGGACATTGTCTCACTAGCTTGAGCAAAACCTCGGACCTTTACAGCTTGTCCCTCGTACTTATGCCTATCTTCCCACGGGACAACAACGACCGCAGCTGCACCATCTGTGATCGGTGAGCAGTCGAACAGTCTCAGCGGATCTGCAATCATGATCGAGTTCATTGCCTTCTCGAATGTGATCTCTTTCTGGTACTGTGCCAGAGGATTCTTCGTCGCATTCTTGTGGTTCTTTACGGCCACTGCGGCTCTCTGCTCTGCATCTGTGCCAAACTGTGCCTCGTGTGCACGAGCAACCATGGCAAATGCTCCGGGAAATGTGATCCCAAGGCTAAGCTCGTATACGTCATCTGCACACATCGCCAGACCCTCTGTCACGTGATTTGTTGGAAGGTTGGTCATCTTCTCCGCTCCAGTAGCTAGCACTGTGTCATAGAAACCGCCTGCTACCGCCATAATCGCGTGCATCACGGAAAGACCTCCCGAGGCGCAAGCAGCCTCAACCCTTGTCGATGGTGTATTGTGCATACCCAAGTAGTCTGGCACACCAGGAGCAGAGTGCATCTGATGTTCGAAGAAGTCACTCGATAGAATCCCGACGTAATTCGCTTCTATGTCCTTGGGAGTTACCCCTGCATCGTTCATCGCCTCAACTGCAGCAGAGGCTATTAGCTCTCTGCTCGTTACTCTACCCAACTGACCAAATTTGGTCATGCCAACTCCGATTATCGCAACGTCTCTCATTTAACCACCAGTTTTATTTTATGATTTTAGTTGTTATTAAGGTGTCCTCTCTATAAGGATATCTCTTTGTTATATGGCAATAGAATAACTAATTTTGGAAGATTAAGTATTATCTCAGAGTGTTGTCAATCCTGTTAAAATCAGCCCTCAACCCCCTAATCCATCCATCAAGTTCATCTTCGGTCTTGATGTCAATTGGGGTAGTGTCCTCATACTGAATCTCAGGATTGTTTAGAATGCGTTTGTGGTGGCTTCTAAATTCTTCAAGGAAGAGGAGGACGTTGTCGAGGAACGCAAGAAATTGCTCTACTATTCCCATATTGGAGTACAGATTGATCATCATGAATCGGGGCGTCACAATTCTGAGGTCCTTTTCTGTGTTCTTACCGCTTGTGACAAGGAGCTTGGGTGAAATAGCATGGGTCTCCTTATAGTGTGGGTAATTCTGGTCATATTCCTTCCGTATACGCTCAATGGAATTCCGATTGATATATTTAAGGAGGGACTCGAAGAGGTCAGTTGAGAGGCTTTGTGTTTTGAAAACAACATCTTTGAGGAGTATCGTAACCTCAATTGGTGATCTGAACGGGATGACGATCCCCCTTGACACATAGCTGTTTCCTACCGATATGAGGTGCTCAACCATCCTTACCACCCGGGTGTGACCCTTGAGACCTGCATAATAACCCGTATGGTTCTCTGACCTGAACAGCAGTATCTTGTCATTCCAGTCTCCTTGGATTCTGGCATAACCTAGGTCCATGTACATATTCTCTACAATTGAGTATTCCTCCTCTAGATTAGTTCCTACCTTGGAACTTACACCTCTCATTAAAGCTGCAGTGTCAATGACGAAGTAGTCCCCGTTTCCTTCAATAAGCCTGTTTAATGGGGTAATCTTTTGTCCCTCCCCTAATTCAATGAGCTGATCTATGAAATTTTGGAAAATTTGTTTAGACCTCTTCAATCTTAGCTCAGAGGAGACCTGCTGATTTGGACTGTAAGATATCTCATAGTATAGCTGTTCAATTTCCATGATCTATCATCTTCCCTGTTTGTTCTTTGTGTCGGGGAGATCAATTGTGTACATCTTTCTTTTAGGAAAGGTAGTGGCTATGATATCTTCAACCGAATTCAGTAGTGGTGGATCTGTGAGTTTTTCGAGGATTGCACTCTCGTAGATGTACGGATCCCAGATCCTGTTAGACTTGAGAATCTGTGTTCCCTTAAAATCCTCTATGACGAACCTCTTAAACTTCTCGTGATTTAGGGCTTCTGCGATCATCGTCTCGATCTCTTCTGTATTCTTCTCAGAGTGTTTGCCTATTGTTTGGATCAACTTTGAGTGGACTTCCTCGTACCTATTCTTGTGGATTCCCTCAATGTTCTCATAGCTCAAGAACTTCCAGTTCTGTGGGGTCAGTCCTGCGGAAATGAGGTTGATCTTAATACTGATGAACTTCTGTTGGAGAAAGTCCAATCTCTGTTCCAACTCGTTTTCGTAGAGGTCGTCAATCTCGTTTGAGTAGTTTCTCGTGTAAGAGTCCATCAAGTGTTCAAATATGGTGGAGTTGAAAGCTTTAATCTCCCCTTCCAATGTAATCAGTTTTTTGCGAAGCGCCTCTAAGTTCTTTTCTTCTTTCCTCTGCTTGGAAAACATTGAGGTAAATGAGGCATTTTCTTCCTCTGGGCTCTCGTCATCGAGCAGGGTACTTAATATCTCATTCATTTCCTCATCATCCTCCAAGCTCTCAATTTCCTGTATTACTCTTCTGATGAGGATAGGGACAACTTTCCCATCGAGAACCTCCTTAACAAACGGTACTAGGATACTCCCGAAGAACTGGTCTTGCTCAGACAAATCTACTGTAATTTCCCTCCAGTTCTTGCTGGTGTCCCTGATCAACTTGGCCATCTGGAACCTCAAGAGATCAAGGTGGGGGTTGTTGAGGTAGTCTGGAAGTTTTTCTCCTCGTGTTTTGAAGATCTTGTGTAGCTCATCTATATCCTCTACAATGTAGGAAACTTCGATAAAAAGCTCTGTGTCGCCTGTAGGCTCAAAAGATATTTGGGCATAATGATCTCCGATCTTGAGCACTATCCCTATGTCTTTCACCTTCTTCTGAAAAGTCTCGAAAGGTCCAGTTGCAACAAGATTTAGTGGGTTAACGATGTAGTCAATCGCCACGACAAGTGAATTTGGTAGGAGTCTAAGGTTCATGTTTGTGGTAACTCTTCTTATGTTCCCCTCGGTTGCTACCCTGAAAAAGTATACTGGAATCGCTACCTTCTTGCTCTTAGGGTATTCTTCGATTATTCTATCTATGGCGGAGATGCCGAGTATATCGTAGAATTCTCGATAACTTCTCTGGTTGATCTCCAACCCTGATTTAACCCTGTCGAGTTGGAAGTCAAACTCCGGATTATTCT
>JALWRB010000302.1 GCA_027077875.1 Candidatus Heimdallarchaeota archaeon | reverse complement strand
GAACGAAGATTATACCGCCACCCACTCCGAGGAGCCCTGCGACAAATCCTCCGAGAAGAGCGAAGAGGGATCCCACTCCGATTTTGACCGTATACTCATACACATGTCCATTCTGAGCTACAATCCTTCTCTTCTGGAGGAAGAAGCTCTCTTCGTGGTCGTCCTCGACGGGAGTTCCATTCACGTCGTTCTCGCCATTCTTCTTCAGGAGGTTCTTGATTGCTGTAATACCAATTAGGATAGCAAATAGGAACTTGATTGTGCTCACATCGGTGATTATCTTCTGTGCAGTGTACGCTCCTAGTAGAGCTCCAGGTACAGCGATGCCCGCGAAGATCAGACCGGTCTTGATATCTATCCTGTTCTGCTTGTAGTACTTGATGGACCCAGAGACGGAGGTGAAGAGGATGACATACGTGGAGGTCAAAGTAGCGATTTCTGGAATATTCAGGACAAAGATGAAGTAGGGTACATTCATCAAGCCCCCACCTATTCCAATCATGACGGCAAGAATGCCAAAGAGTATTCCCACTACCGCGGTGAGGCTTGCAGCGATATAATCTTCCATTACGATTCAGTCAGATTTTAATCTTAAAACAGTATAGTTCTGGACTATTTTCCCAAGCTTTAGATGATTTTTCTTGGTTGAGAATATCTATGGTGACCTAATTTTCTCTGCGATGGCAGTACCGACATCAGAACACTTGGAGTTCCCACCAAGGTCATAAGTGAGTGTCTTGCCCTCGAGGATGACTGCCTCAACTGCCACCTCCACTGCCTTACTGGCCTCCACAGCCTTGGGATCCGAGAACTTGTCACCGATGTAGTCGAGGAGCATTGCACCCGAGAGGACCATGGCCATTGGGTTAGCCTTGTCTTGACCTGCATGCTTGGGAGCACTTCCGTGGACCGGCTCGAAGAATGCGTGATTATCCCCTACATTCGCAGAGGGTGCCATCCCCAAGCTACCACCTAGGACAGCAGATAGGTCGGAAGCTATATCACCCAGCATATTGGTCGTGACGGAGACATTGAACCAGTCAGGGTTGCGCATCAACCATTGCGTATAGGCGTCGATATACGCATAATCTTTCTCGATAGCAGGGTGCCTCTCAGCCACCTCGTCGTATATAGAGCGGAAGAGACGGCATCCTTCGAGTACATTGCTCTTGTCTATACATGTCACGCGCTTCACACCGTCCTTGGGCGCACCACGATCACGGCGTTCAGCAAGTTTGAAAGCGTACTCGATCACACGCTCAGCTCCCTTGCGGGTGATAACCCGTGTGTCGACCGCCAGTTCGGAGGTCCCACCCCTACTCAATCTACCTCGAAGTGGAGAGTATAGACCTTCTGTATTCTCCCTCACTGTCACCAGATCGACGAGATTCGGATCCCAGACCAGCTTGTTGTTATCGTGTACCTTGTGCTTGATCCCCGGATAGAGCTTCGTCGGTCTGACATTGGCATAGAGGTCTAGACCGAATCGGAGTCCAAAAATAATCCCTGCACCAGCTATGTTACCATCAGGTAGGTTTGCTCCAGGCCACCCTACTGCACCCAGGAAAATAGCGTCTGCATCCTTGCAAGCATCAAATGCACCCTCGTCCCACTCCCTTCCCGTCTCGAGGTAGTACTGTCCACCGCAGGCGAATTCCTCGAACTCGAAATTAAGACCGAATCGTTCAGCGACAGCATTCAGCACTTTCACACCCTCAGGTGTAACATCTCGTCCTATGCCGTCCCCCGGAAGAACTACAATTTTGTAGGAATTTTTAGGCATATGGAGAGTTTGGAACATCTATTGATAAAGAATTTGGGAGCAACGCCCATTATCATTCAATTAAAATGATAATAATTCGTACCACAAAGTATTAGATCGAGAAGAGCATCTTCTACTTAACCTATGGCCACGAGCATCCCAGTTAACGATCTGCTTCAAATCAGGAAGTCGATCATCTCCACAGGAAAGACCCTGAAACGACTGCTGAATTCACGACAATCAGATCTATTCGCCTACCAGATGAACAACATGGCCGGTCATAAGTCCCTGGGTATTGATCTGAAGGCAGAAGACCTTCTTGTGGAAGCGTTTAACTCCGCAGGGCTGAGAGGACAGGTTATATCCGAAGAGAGAGGAATTATTCCTCTCGAAAGCAATGATGGCATTTACTACACCTTCATTGTTGATCCTCTAGATGGCTCAACCAATTTCCGCAGAGGTATTCCCTTCAACTGCATCTCGGTAGCCTACATGCCAGACATGGATGAGATCTACTTAGATCAACTGGAGAATGGTATAATCTACGACTTCAACTCTGGAAATCTCTACGAGGTACGGGATAATCAGGCGTTCGTCAACGATGACCCCATGAAGATGCGCCAATCAGCAAAACCCCGCACCATATGCTACTACTACTACTCCAGCAACGGCATGCAACAGAAGTTACTGAGCTTTGAGAGGAACTTCAGGATCAGAACTCTCGGATGTGCAGCCCTTGAACTTGTCCATGTAGCCACAGGTGGATTCGACGGATTCATCGACGTGAGGGGGGGACTTGGAACTTACGACTTTGCAGTGGCTGCGAAGATCCTCGAGCTAATGGGCGCCTCCGTCACTTACCTTGTGAGTAAGGCAGATGGACAGGAGGAGGTCACACCTTCCGACATCTTGCTCAACGATCTGCAGGCAGGGTACAAACTTGTCGCTTCACAGAATAAGGAATTTCACGACTCAATGTTAGAGAGTCTCAAGTATGATTAATTATGCAGTGGAGGAGGTCAGAATATAGATCATAACAGAGCTACTGATGAGTACAATAAAGGCTGCTATAACAGCGATTGAACCGTCAGTTGTCACAAAATTGGGCCCCCTTGGTCTTCCCATACCCCTGGCATCTTCATCCGCACTCGTACCTTTGAAGGCCTTGACAAAGACCCCAAGAAACTTAGTGGTGGACTGCCCATAGATAGTGATAAATCCATATGCAAAAAGCAAGATACTCACTCCTGAAACCGAATAAAAATAATTTAGAGGATTGAGAGTTCTCGACCTAAATACCAAGATTACGGGGAAGGCATATGCAAGAAATACGATCACAAGTATGGAGAAAATATAAGATCTTTGAACCTCTTTCCGGAGATCAGGTCTACCCTTCTCCCAATCGTGTTCAACCATCTGGTCAACGGATTCTTGCTCCATAATTTACTATGGGAAGATATATTAAAAAATATTGTGCTGAAAAGTAACAATATATGGATTAATTGAGAAATATTATAGTCTTTATGAATGGGATATCAGAGAGTAAATTTTGAAGAGATCACATTACAGCGATCTTCTTGACCTGGGGTACCTTGGGTTTCGCATGGATCTCAAGGATACCATTCTTAAATGTGGTCTTGATCTCCTCAGGATTGACCGCGGTTGGGAAGTGGAACTCCTTGATGAAGTAGTAGTCATCGCGGTCACCCTTGATCTTGAGGATTTTATCCTCCCTTAGTGCGATCTCCATGTCCTTCTTGGAGACCCCGGGTATCTCCAGTTTGATGTGGTACATATCCTTCTCCTCGTCGTATGTCGACCAGGATTCAGGTATTCGGTACTGTCTGCCTTTCTCGTCTGTGTACAACCTCATCTGATTCAACCTCCTTACTTCACTGGGATCTTGATGACCTCGGGCTGCTTCGGTCTCACGACGAGCTTTAGCAAGCCTAGGTCAAAGTTGGCCTCGATGTGGTCGATGTCAGGTTCATCCCTGAAAACGAAGACCTTTCTGAATCTAATATCACCAGTCTCACCCTTGATGGTGAGCTTATTCTGGAGGAACTTGAGATCAAGGTCCTCCTTGGCAATGCCAGGGAGTTCTGCAAGGATGGTTATGGAATCATCCTCGTTGTTGTATGAGACCCTTGTCTCCGGTACCCTCCAATTATTGTTGTCGTTGTTGTCCATTCAATCACCTATTTTAGTTCAATTCTCTTCTGCTCAGGCACGATCTCCTTGAAGGTCAGGGTCAGTAATCCATCCTTGAGCTCGGCAGAGATCGAGTCCTGATCGATGTTGCTGCCGATCTTGAAGGTTGACCTGAACTTCCTGTCCTCCTTCTCGGCCTTGATGCTGATGGTGTTCTCCGACAGAGTGACCTCAAGATCATCCTTGTCAATTCCAGGTAGTTCGATTCTTGCGACCCACTCTGCCTTGTCTTCGTCATACTTGATGTTGGAGATTGGCTTCCTGAAGGTCTCCATCTCGTCGAAGATTGTGTTGAAACTTGAGAATACTTCGTCTATGTCTTTCATCACTCTTGACAGCATGTTTATCACCTCTGTGTGGTATTACAGGTATAATACCTATCATACCATTCTCACCATTCCATATAAATTTTTTGTTG
>JALWRB010000301.1 GCA_027077875.1 Candidatus Heimdallarchaeota archaeon | reverse complement strand
TGCAGATCCCGTGCATAGAGAGGAATGCTCACGCTGCCCTGCGTGCGATCGACTGCGCGTACCTCGCCATCTTCTCCGACGGGGAGCACCACATATCATTCGACGACGTGGTCAAGGTCATGCTGGAGACCGGCGAGAAGATGTCCAAGGACTTCAAGGAGACCTCCGAGGGTGGTCTCGCTAAGGTGTACGCTCACCGCTTCGAGGTCATCGGGCAGGAGTGAGCGCTCCGGGTATACCGCCAGATCTCTTGTCGAACTTTTCCCCTGTCTCAAAATTGATTCATTCTCCCCATTCAGGTAGTATTTTGCAAAATTAAAGGCAGGAGATTAGAGAACCAGACAACGTAGTGAAATATCTTTCCATAATGTTACAGGAGGATATTATCAATTCCCTAGCAATATATATGCAGATTTTATGATCCTCAATGTTGATTATTGCGAAAAATGTATCCTTCACCTACTCTGCTGATGCCGAAGTCTTCTCAGACTTCAGTGTGGAGCTGTCGGGTAAATTTCACGGACTTATCGGGGTCAATGGTGCTGGGAAGTCAACCTTTGTCAAGCTATGTCTGGGGATGATTCGGGCTGATCGGGGGTTCATAGAGGTGAATGGAATTGATATATTACAGGATAGGATAGGTGTTCTTCGTCAGGTGGGTGTGCTCTTTGAAAATCCTCAGTTCCCATCTTGGGCCAAGGTGAAGGACTACCTTGTGTGGGTTGGGGTAATCAGGGGTCTTGATAGGGACAAGAGTAGGGGACAGGCGGAATACCTCTTGGATAGGCTGGGGCTTGTGGACAGAAGGAGAGAAGCCGTGAAGAACCTCTCCGCCGGTCTCCGACAGAGGTTCGGGTTGGCACAGGCAATAATCGGAGTACCTAAAGTTGTGATCCTCGACGAGCCTACTGCCAACCTAGATGTACAGTCAAGGCACCTTGTTCTGGAATTCCTCAAGGAGCTCAGTGACACTTACAATGTCCAAATAATCATCCTGAGCCACATTCTCGACGACCTCGAGAGGTTTTGTGACAGGGTCCATATCCTTCACAAGGGCGTGATCAAATGGGCTGATTCCATCAGCAACCTTGTGAGATCAGGAAAGCACAGGACATTTGTCCTGAGGGATTTCTCCTCCGAGTTGCCAGATGGTGTTGAGATATTGAGGGAGAGTGACTACGAGAAGGTGGTACGAGTCGAGGATCCCAAGGTTCTCGAGGATCTAAAAGGAGTACTCATTCCCTACCGATCGCTGCTAGAAGAGAAGTTCATCGAGGTAACGGAGGGGATGTAGTGAGGTTAGTGTCGGTAATTCTTCTCTTCACGGGGATATTCATTTTCACCGCAGGACTACAGGTACCAGTGAAGGGAGATCACATTACACTATTCCCAGACGGAGGAATCTCTGAAAAATATGAGAAGATACTGACCTTTGACCTTTATCCTGGACAGGACATGGAGATCACTATCCGATCTAACTTCACCATTACACTGAATCTGACGATCCAGCCGAGAGTGGGGGAGAGGAAGTTGATGGTGACGATCCTGAATGATGTGGTCGTTCAGAATATCTCACAGGGGTTTCCTACGGAACTCTACTCCTTCGAGGAGTTCGTGAAGAAAATTGGTGCTGATCAACTGACACGGCTGACCGTGAACATCACTTACGATCCCTCGTCTGTCTTTTCAGAGGATATAGGTGATGCCTCTGTCCTCTTCGAGATAGAACGGCAGGTAGAGGTCTTCATCAGTGTGGGTGACAGGTCAATCGACTGGATCATGTACGTATCCGTTGTGATTGTATTGTCTGCGTTGGTGATCGAGGGTACTAGCAGACTGATCCCAAACCAGAAGAGTAACGATAGCCCTCAGAAACTGGAACCAGCATCCCCCTCTGATAACACAGCAAATGTGATTCAACTGTTCTTAAGGGTGGAAAACCTTGATCTAGTGTTCGGACTCATATCGCTACTGGGGCTCCTCCTGATATACAATGAGCTCAGCCTTAACCTGTACGACTATGTCTTCTCATCTCAATCTCCTACCCTTAAGATAACGGAGAAGGATATCCTTTCCCAACTAGCGCTGAACATGATGGTCATCACCGGATTCCTCGTTTACGGACATATGGATGTACGGAGCCTGAGATCCTATTTAACCCTCCCAATCAGAAGGACGACCTACCTCCTCACGAGTGAGGTCATGGTTCTTTTCCGGACAGGTCTGCAAATCCTATTCTATATGGGGATTCTCTCGTGGTTCACATTTTCGGTGGTATACGGTGTCCGACCTAGCTTTCTTTTTCCATGGGAGATCTGGGGGTACCTCGCACTTACTGTATCCTCACTCTACCTTTTGACGGTAATGCTCGGTAGTGTTCAGGGGGGTTCCCTTGCCTTTGCTGTGATCATCTCACTTCTCTACATTCTGCAGATAATGCAGATCTTGATGAATCCAGCAGCTCTCGGTGGATCGGTTATCGGATCTGTTGGGCTATCCATTCTGTCAGTGCTTGAATTCAGGAGGTTCGAACTGTGAGGGGGATGAAGTTGCTGATAGTAATGTTACTTGCTCTCTCGGTGCTATTCAGTGCCCCCTATATTCTACCCAAATCCCAAAGAGATGAAGTGGTCCTCAACCCAAGTGGACGTGAAGTCATTTTCATGGATGGTGTCGTACTACCCGGTCAAGTAGTAAGCCTCGAAATCCTTGGAACTGGGGATGTCAATGTATCACTGGAGATAATCTCTGGCATCCGTTCGTACACCATAAAGGAATCGACCTTACAGGAGTTTACAATTCTCACCTTCACTGCTGACCATGACGGGAGGATTAAGGTCACACTCTACAGTCAGGACACTGAAAAGATCATCATCACCTACTCACTGGTTATCTCTGGCATTCCCCTGTACAATATGGCTCTTATTTTTGTATCCGTGATTCTCCTCGCTCTTTCCCTCATCTCCCCTAACGAGAGGGTAACAATAACCGAGCTTACCCCCTCTAACAGCCCGATACGAAGAAATGTATTCATTGAATCCATGAGGTACTATCTGTCCTCGTTGTTCATTCCAGGGATGGTCATCCCCCTTCTCATCCTCGTGAACCTACCGCAGAGGGGGGTGGTCATACCAACCTTCGACGGTGAACTTTTGAGCACTTTGAGATACCTTACGAGGTATATCCTCCTCTATTCTGCCTTTTCTCTCCCGATCCTCACCCTCCCGTGGGTATTGGATGAACACCACAATAACCTACTCCACGATGCAATACTTCCAGTACCATTTACAGTTAAGCTCATCTCCAAACTTGCAGCCATTCTCCTCCCACTCCTCATCCCACCAGTCACTGTTCTGGTTCTCAAACTTCTGCTTGCGGAATCCGTGGGGGTGGTTCTCCTCCTCACTTCCCTCCTCACATCGCTCTTCGTGTGTGTTTCTGTGGTACTCGCGTATCTCATGGTCTTTGAATTCCTCACAAGTTTAGTCGCGAGAACGGGGCTCGCAGTAGTGTTCCTTTACCTCAATACCGCGAACTTCGGCCCACTTGCGTACGTCTTTGGAATTCCCCCTCTCGAATATGCAAGTAACCTCAGGGGTGAGGGCTATGTGGACTACTCGTACTCACCCCTTCTTGTAGCTCGTATCATCATTCTCAGTACACTGTGGATTGCTGTTACCCTCGGGATATTAGTGACTCCAGTAGGTAGAAAGCACCTGTGAAAGGTCCATTCATCGAGAGGAACGTGACCGCTTCGAGATCATCGGGCAGGAGTGAGAGAGTTTGAATCCTTGGATATTTCACTGACGATCTGATAGGGCACTGTGAAACTGTGGTCTCAGGCGAGTGTTTTGATCAGGTATCTATGTTCGAGAGCCTCTTATCCACCCTAGCACCCATCTCCACAAAACCCATCTCTATTTGGTGACCGTCGTCAGTCAGATTTAAAACAATACCTTCTTCCATTTACAAGTGGCAAAGGATGCGAACTTCAAAGAGTACCTCGGCAAACTTCTGGTGGACACAGGCGTGAAGGCTGTTAACTCACTGAAAGTTGGAGAGCTACCTCTTGAGATAGATATATTTCTCACAGTTGATGAGGGAACCGACCTCAGCTATTTCCGGCCTTTGCAGACTGTCATCGATCACTGTGGATCCAGTAGACTTATCATCGAATACAAAAGCCATAATGACCTCCTGAACCCCAAACATCTCTACAAAGTTCTGGGGTATCGTGCACTGTACCTCAGCAGGAATTATGGGAAAGTTGATCCGTCGGAAGTCAGTATTGTGGTGATCACTACCCAAAAACCCAGAAAAATCCTTTCCACATTCAGTCATACTAAATTCTCCAATGGTATCTACCTTCTTCGATTTGAGTTCCCCATCTATGTCATCT
>JALWRB010000300.1 GCA_027077875.1 Candidatus Heimdallarchaeota archaeon | reverse complement strand
GCCCAGTTAGGATCTGAAAGGAAACCCCTGTGAATAACCTGACTAGAAAGTTTCAAATACGATGGCAGGTGCCTTGGCTTCATGGACAGGGAGAAGTTTTATGTTCATACAGACAGATCAATTGAGGGGAATTGGGTCTACATCGAGGACACGAACTACTACCTCAAGGTCGAGGACAGCTACTACAAGCTCATGGATGTCGAGGATGAACTGTACCTGAGCAACGACCGTATCGAGAAAAGACCAGCACTAAGTGTGCGTGTCGACCTCGAGACCACAAGCGTTAGAGGATCACAGTACCGAAAATTCAAGACATTCGTTAATGAGGAGAGAAGTCTGCAAGAGACACAAAGAGTGTTTGAGCATCTTGCCCGTAAGCTCAGATCTCAGGTTAATTCCATCCGGAACCGATCCACCGTCAGGAGGAAATTCACAACTACCAATAATGGGAAGATAGTCATCGAGAACTTCACGCCGAAGAACAATAGACTCAATGCGTACATAGATGGTGTGAAGCACGTGATCACAGAGGAAGAAGACGGTCTGTTCCAGATCACACCGACATACAATGGAAGCAGCAAAGAGATCAGGATAGAGAATCTCACAAACAATGAGAGGAGGGAGTACAGAAGGATGAGGCAGTGGTACAACCTCTTCCTGCCCCCGATGAATCGCGAGAACGCAATTTACAAACTCCATAGAGTCTTAGCTGGGATGAAACAGGAAAGTGAAGTTGAGGAGTTCGGGGAGCATACATTTCTCAATGAGAAGCAGGTGCAAGCGATTAACTCTGTCCTGACCGATGATCTAACGATCGTGGAGGGGCTGGCTGGGACTGGAAAGACCACGTCGATACTCATTGCCCTTGACGAACTGGCGAGTAGAAGGTTAAGCGTCCTCGTCGTCACACACCCCCACAAGGCACTTGACAGGATCATCATGGGACTAAATGACAAGAGTGAGGTCATCCGCTATGCCACAAATAATACCAAGAACAAGGTGACGAAGGAAGTCCAGCAATACCTCAGTACCAACAAGGCAAATGCGATCAAGAAGCGAGTACAGGAAGAGTTAGATCAGGCAATCAGAGATCAGCAGGACATCAAGATCAAGAATCTACAGATGCGAACCCTCGATCTGTTCAAGAAGGATATAGCCAACACCCTCATCACCCTGAGTAACCGCCTGCACTTCAGCACGGCAGATGGACTGTTCTCGGTGATCAATGAGTTGGGAGACTACGAGATCAACGTCGAGGACTACCAAGAGCAACTGCCCATATTCGACGTCGTCATAGCGGAGGACAGCAGTGACATAAACTTCCCCAGTGTCCTCTTCACAGCCCAGTACGCAAAGAAGTGGGTAATCACGGGTGACCTGAATCAGTCCAAACCAATCGGGTTGTCCCCACTGTCCATCCCCGACTACAGAAACATGGAGTTCCCGAGGGAAGATGAGAGGGTGACACCACTAGATGATCTGAGAGAGGGTGAGAAGAGGTCAAAAAGCCTGTATAATTCACACAGGAATGACCTGCAGATCCTCCACACTCCAGCAATCGAGGTTCTCAAGAGTAGCTTCGAGGACAGAAACACAGAGGAGCTCACGTTCAAGACCCTCTACAGGTACACGCGTGAATACGCCGAGGCTCTTGCCCAAATCTTTGAGAGGCAGTTTACCAACGCCGACACCTCTCAACTGAAAAGTAACAACCTCCGGTTCCTAGGTTCTCCAGTGAAGGTCGTCGACACGACCAGCAAGGGGATGAAGGAAACAAAGATTCAGAAGGATAACGGAGATGAGACCTACAGGAACGATTTTGAGGCCAATAAGGTCGTAGAGTACCTTGACAAGTTCAAGGGAGACCTATCCATAGCAGTTTCATCAATGTACACCGGGCAGGTCGAGCATATCACGAGCAAACTCAAGAAAAAAGGGTACACCGAACAGGGGGACGGAAGTCTGAAACACCCCTCATCGGGCATCTCGGCAACTGTGCATACTCACCGCAACTTCAAGAACACAGACCATGACTACATGTTCTTCTCAGCGACAAGGACGGGGAGACAAGGAATTCTCTCGAACACGAATGAGCTGTTCACCGTCTTCACCCGGGCAAAGCGCGGGATTGTGCTCTTCTGCAACTACGGGAATTTCAAAAAGCAGAAATCAAAGAAGAACCTCTGGTTCAAGATATCAAAACTCAAAGGAGTGGAAGTGGTCTGATGGAGTATGTGTTGAAGAGATCAAGCACACTCTATAGCCTGATCATCCCAAATACCGTTGTGGAGGTGGAGGACAGCTTCGACGAGCTACTCGGAATCGTCGCCGAGCTGGGACAGTACCTCGGTGGACTGTCGGAAGAGACTGTCTCGGAGTATCTGTGCCTACCACTGAACATGGCAGAGAAAACCATCTCAAAGCTCTATGAGAGGGGAGTACTAGAGGAGGGTGGGGATGGCTATGCTGTCATCGAGGAGTACGACCCGACGATGATCACAATGGAGGATACTATAGACCTCAGAGTTCAGGTCATCGACGAACCGCTCGTTCTGTACCAGATGAATTTCCCGAGTCCTGACACCCACCACCAGGTCATACCACCGACCATCACGGGGGAGGACCTGGAAGAGCTGCTGAACACGGACAACATCATGCTTGGGGCCGAGATTATACAGTACAGCGAGGGAGGAATAGAGCAGCAAGTCACGGTGAAGGGTGGAAGGATCACCCAGTACCAGACGGTGAGGGATAACGGGTATATCCGGAAACTCGATCCGAAAAGAATCAAACCGCACATTAAGGAACCATTGCTACAACTTGGTAGGAGAGATATCAAGGAACATGTGAGAAAGATCATAGAGAACAGACTGACATGGGCGAATATCATCTCACTTGATGTCTCGGACAACCTAGAAGCGACCTGTGAGCTAGAAGCAAAGGAAGAGAGCATGGAGGTCATCAACTGGATGCTATCGGACGATGACGACCTGAGAGTAGACGTAGGAGACAACTGGAGGATCGACATCAACGTGGACTACAAGGTCAATGGAGAGTTTCTCGAATTGCTCTTGGATATCGCTGAACAGCTCAATGACGAGAACCTCGATGATGTCCTCGACAAGGACGACGTGTACGATGTACTCGATGTACGACTGACCGATGAACTTGACCGGACCTTGGATGTCCTCTGGCACGTAGAGGGAAGGTACAGGATAGCCGCAAGGATACTCTACGCCCGGTTGATCGAGGAGGAGGTGCTGGCATGAATACAGAGAAGTCAAGATCCTACATCAAGCACCAGAGGATCATCATCAACAAGAGCGACCTCCCAGATGAGAGAGTGGTCGATCTCCAGTCCTTCCAAGGGATTGAAGACATCTACTACACTCTACCGAAGAAGAACGGGAACATACTCGAAGCAGTCAAAAACCTCATCAATTACGCTGTGGAAAATGAACTCCCACTCTACATTTCGGCCTTCATCATCAACTACCCAGAGATCGTCGACAAGATCGTCAATGCAGCCGAGACGCTGAGGGGTAAAATCTACGTGCTTACTAAGCTGGAGAAGAACCAGATCTACTCCATAGACCCTGACGTGCAGAACCTTGATGACATCAGCTCGCACACCTCCATGATCGAGAAGATGGTGAGAGCAGGGGTGAGAGTCCGGAGCTCCAACGCTCACGCAAAGTTCTTCCTTGTGGGGAAGAGCAGAGCTATCGTGGGATCCGCCAACATCACCTCCCACTCCTACGAGTCGAATCCCGAGCTGGGAGTACTGCTGGATAACCACCATGCTTCCAAGCTCAGGGAGTGGTTCATCCACGTCTGGAAGCACCACACGGACGCTGAGATGCGGATGAATCCGCATAGGCTAAACATGAAGGAGTGTGACGACGATCACCGCAAATTTGGGAATAAGAAGATTCTATTGAACGCACTGGGAGACGACTATAAGGACTACCTTCTGGACATGATTGAAAGTGCTCAGGAGAAGCTCGACATCATCACCTTCAGACTTACCGATAAGGAGGTCATCGATGCCATCGATGAGAGAGCAAGGGAGGGTGTTGAAGTGAGCATCGTCCTGCCACAGTCCATGAGGAGAATCCGGTGGAACTACAATAAAATGAAGAAACTGGAAGATCTTACTGAGATAAGGTACTACCGGGAGATACACGCCAAGCTCATGATCGTTGATGATAAGAAAGCAGCTGTGACCACGGGGAATCTAGATAAATTCATGAGGGACAGTACGTTTGATGTCGGGGTAGTTGTCCAGCAGACCGAAGAGCTCAGGAAGTTCTTCGACGGGATCTTCGAAATGGCATTACCCAACCTTCAGGTAAATCACGACTATGTCACAGAAGATCACCTTGATTTGAAGATACTGATCCACATGCTGCA
>JALWRB010000299.1 GCA_027077875.1 Candidatus Heimdallarchaeota archaeon | reverse complement strand
TGAATTGCACATCGAACTCCACACCCGCCACTCCCGACTCGCATGCAGCTTGTAGCGCAATCATTGTGTTCTCAGGTAGCTGGGAGGAGTCTCCCCGATGAGCAAAGAAGTAGGTCAACCTGAACCACCTGGGACTGTCTTCTTGGGGTACACCTGCATGACTGCGGGGAGGTCGAAGAGGTGATCCGCGAGGTCGAACTGGAAAATACGGTACATGATTCCCAGTTTCCGTCTATAGGTCAGCCATTCACGGATCTCCCTGAAATTATTGAAAGTCAGTGTACGTCCTTGGAACCTCATAGTGAATGACCGAATTCCCATAGAGTCTACGTCTATACTCAGGGAGTCAAAGGGGAACCTGAGTTCGTATCCTCCACCGTGAGGGGTGAGGTTCAACTCGGTGATCTTCTTCCTAATACCAAGTGATTCGACCCTTTCCCGCTCGGTCCAACTATCGAAAACATCGTTTGAGAGGTTGGGCTTGGACTTCGCGATGGCCAGACCCTCCTCTGGATTGAATGCGATGGGGAGCTCTCCATCGTATCTCTGTGTGCCAATAAGGTGCTGGGACGGTAGGAGACCTTGGTGAGTAATTGTCGAGAGCCTCCTCCATTCCAGCCCCTCAAGAATTTCCTCCGCTGTCCTATCCCTGTTGTCAGAATTCGTGCTCTCAGTCGTCTTGAACTGCTCGATGTACCGACGACGGGCCTCTCCCTCCAGCATTGTAACCGGTCCGTGCGGAGTATCAACGGAATGGTAACCATCTTCCTCGGACAGCCAGTTCCACGGGTAATACAGTAGGTCACCTCCTGCATGTCCTGAGCAGTGAACAACCATGCACCTCCGCCCCGTGTCCTCCCCCGAGACAGGGTCGCAGATCCGATAGACACCAGCGAAGTGGTTGCCCTTACCCAACTGACTCAGTTCATCCTCTCCCAACCTCTCTTGACTGTTTTCAAGGTGCTTGACAAGCGCTTCGTCGTCTATGTCCTCAATCTCGTAAGTTGAGAAACCACAGCCATTAGGCATTGAGTTGCTGGTCGCAAGCAATCCATTGAAATCCATGTCCAGCAACCCTCCATAAGAGAAGCCCCTCCTAGTCCTCTCGACGTTTAAAGAGCATGTCCCGTCAGGGGCGAAGAAGACGAAGGAGCCATCTACTGACGCGCCCATTTTGTTAGCTGCGTAGAGTACTTTGGCGTACCCAACCTCCATGATTCGTGGACCAATTTGACCTAGCCTGTCACCAACTGCAAGAGAGAAAATCCTCCTGTTGGCCTCCTCATGCCACCTCTGCATTTCAGGATGGATGTTGGTGTATCGGATTCTGTCTGTCCGTCGTATCTCGATAGACATTCGTATTTGACGGTTACGGAAATCAGGAATATAAATGTGAATCCGACCGAAGTAAACAAAACTACAATTTTCCTACTGAAAAAATCCAGAAGTACGCGGTCTGGACGAATTTCGGATTATGAAAAAGGCTCAACGAGTGGATTGGGGGTCGTCTGTACTAGTATAAATAGGTGCTTTGGGATATAGGTACTTCCTCATTTCTCACAGGTGGAACACTCTTTGTAGACATCAAATCTTTGACCAGATATCTTTCCACCAATTTCCTTTGAGAGCTTCTTCCAGAACTTGATTATTGTCTCCGACTGATAGTCCGTGATGTTATTACACCGTGGACAGATGACGTTTACATGCACACTAGTGTTACTGTCATACCGGCTCTGGCCATTGTTGATCTTCAATTCGGTAATAACACCAATATCCGCAAGTGTGGAAAGTGTCTTGTAGACTGTACCCTGACTGATGGTCGGTAGCTCCCCCTTAATGTCAGAATAGACTTTTTCTGCTGATGGGTGGCTTTCATTATTGGCTAGGTATCTGAAGATCGCGAGCCTCTGTGGGGTGACCTTCAATCCCTTCTTGTGAAGGATTGACACTAGCTCCTCGTCGGGTTGATGCATTGTCTATAACACACCTTTCTATTCACCTCTTTTATCTGTAGTTATTCAAGAGGAAAAATTGGATGGAAATTTATTGAATTTTAAGAATTAGTCTTATACAATATTGAATACACCGTAATAACAGGTATTAAATAATAATGATTCTCAATTAGCACAATAAGGTGACAACGATGTCAGATGATATACCAATAGCGGCTAAGGCCGGAACACAGAACAAAGACTGGTGGCCAAACCAACTCAATTTGGACATTCTCCGCCAGCACGACACGAAATCCACACCCCTCAAGGATTTCAACTACAAAGAAGCGGTCAAGACCCTTGACCTCGAGGCTGTGAAAGAAGACCTCAAGAAGATGATGAAGGATAGTCAGGACTGGTGGCCAGCTGACTATGGCCATTACGGTCCTCTATTTATCAGGATGTCGTGGCATGCAGCAGGTACCTACCGTGCATCTGATGGCAGAGGTGGTGCATACACTGGAGCGCAGAGATTCGCACCTCTCAACTCGTGGCCCGACAATGGAAATCTCGACAAGGCAAGGCGTTTGCTCTGGCCAATCAAGCAGAAGTACGGGAACAAGCTTAGCTGGTCTGATCTTCTCGTCTTGGCAGGAAATGTAGCGATTGAGGATATGGGAGGTCCCACACTTGGAATTGCACTGGGTCGTGAGGATGTATGGCATCCGAACAAGGACATTTACTGGGGATCTGAGACGGAGTGGCTCGGTGACAAGAGGTACGGTGAGACAAGGAAGGATCTTGAGAACCCACTGGCTGCAGTACAGATGGGACTGATCTATGTCAACCCCGAGGGACCAAATGGCAATCCAGACCCTGCCCTTTCTGCACAAGACGTCAGAGAGACTTTTGCAAGGATGTCGATGACTGACGAGGAGACCTTCGCCCTTGTTGCAGGTGGACACACCTTCGGGAAGGGACATGGGAACGGTCCCCCCGAGGCAGTTGGACCCGAACCCGAGGCTGCACCCTTGGAGAATCAAGGATTCGGCTGGATAAGCAGTCACAAGTCTGGGAAAGGAGTGGACACGATCACGAGTGGTCTTGAGGGACCGTGGACAACGAACCCCATAAAGTGGGACATGAGCTACCTCCACCTGCTTTTCGAGAATGAGTGGGAGGTGACAAAGAGCCCAGCAGGAGCCTATATCTGGCAACCAGTAGATCTTGATGAGAAGTACATGGCACCCGAGGTAGACGGGAGCGGAAAGAAGGTCAAGCTGATGATGACTACTGGAGACATGGCCCTGAAGGTAGATCCCATCTACAGAAAGATAGGGGAGAAGTTCATGAAAGATCCCGAGGCGTTTGCAGAGGCATTTGCTAGTGCTTGGTTCAAGCTTCTGCATCGAGACATGGGTCCTAAATCTAACTATGCCGCGGGTGACTTTGTGGATAAGGACTTCATCTGGCAGGATCCTGTCCCTGCAGGTAAGAAATTGAGTAACGACGAGGTTGCAAAGATTAAGAAGGCAATTTCTAGTTCAGGCCTTACACCCCAGGAGATGATCGAGACAGCATGGAAGAGTGCCGTGACCTTTAGAGGCTCTGACAAAAGAGGTGGGGCAAACGGTGCGCGGATCAGATTGTCACCACAGAAGGATTGGCCAGTGAATGATCCAGAGAAACTTTCCAAGGTGCTGGACGTCTACACCAAGATTGCCAACGACAACGGAGCAAGCATCGCAGATGTGATTGTCATAGGTGGTGCGGCAGGTATTGAGGCACTGAGCAATACCAGTATAGAGGTGACAACTGGAAGAGGAGATGCGACGCAAGAACAGACAGATGTCGATTCATTCGCTTTCCTTGAACTTAAAGCAGATGGATTCCGTAACTACTGTGAGAAGGAATTTGCGGTCACACCCGAGGAGATCATGCTTGATAAGGCTCAGCTGCTCGGACTTACACCCCCGGAGATGACTGTTCTGGTCGGAGGTTTGAGAGCAATGCACATCTCAGCCACAGGTGAGGGCATCTGGAGTGACAAGCCCTCTCTGGACAACAGCTGGTTCAAGACCCTTCTCGACATGAGTGTTGAGTGGAAGAAAACAGGGTACAACAGCTACGAGGCACACGACCGCAAGACCGGTAAAGTGGTCAGGAAGGGAACACGTATTGACCTCGTATTCGGGTCCAACTCGGAGCTTCGGGCGCTCGCGGAATTCTACGCTCAAGAGGACAACAATGAGAGATTCGTCTCAGACTTTGTCGCTGCGTGGAACAAGGTGATGAACGCAGATCGTTTCGATTTGCAATAAACATACAATTAGCAATAATCTAGCAAAGTTGAAGTTTGATTTATCTCATAATGGATTATAGACATAATGATCCTCACATACGTTTCTTGAGTTCATAAAACATATCTCAAAATTACGTTATCGCCACCAATTAGTATTTATAACCACAGCAGGAGTTCCTCTCATGGTAGAAAAATTCGAGGAGACGATGGATATGTCCGTCAGACCTCAGGATGACTTTTTTAGGTACGCCAATGGCAAATGGTTGAAGGAGACTGAGATCCCCGCGGATAAGACCAGTTGGGGCTCATTTGTTATTCTCAGGGAT
This sequence comes from Candidatus Heimdallarchaeota archaeon, assembly GCA_027077875.1. GTDB lineage: Archaea > Asgardarchaeota > Heimdallarchaeia > Heimdallarchaeales > Kariarchaeaceae > S139-21. The sequence goes on along the minus strand of JALWRB010000299.1, from coordinate 11,975 downwards.
AAGTCTCTTGCTGACGTGAAATCACTTATGGACAAAGAATACACAGGTGAGTATAGGCACATCAATACATTTTACAATTCGGGCATGGACGTAGAGAGACGAAACAGAGAGGATTTTCAGCCAATTAAACCTCTTTTGGACAAGATTGATGCAATCACGGACAGGGAACAGTTGATGACCGTGATTCTTGAGCTCGAGGATCGGAACCTCTTGGGACTTGTCGGTTTCGCTTCCAATATGGACAGAAAGAACACCGAAATTGAGATACCACATTTCAGTTCAGGAGGTCTCAGCCTACCTGGTACAAGGTTTGGCAATAGGGACTATTACCTTAACGATGACAAAGAATCTATCAGAAAGGAGTACGTGAAGTACCTTGCTAAGCTATTCGGATTTATCGGAGCGGAGAATCCCGAGGACAGAGCACAATCAGTCCTTGACTTCGAGATACTACTCGCAGAGAAACACTACACACAGGTTGAAAAGAGAGATCCCGAGTTGTCGTACAACAAGATGGACTTTGCGACCCTAAAGGAGAACTACCCGAATTACAACTGGCAGGGATTAGTTTCCAACTTCACGACCGTGGAGATCACCGACCTTGTGGTTGACAATCCCGCCTTCTTCGAGCTTGTGGACAAGCAAATTGCAGAAGGAGATCTGGAAAGGTGGAAGAATTACCTCACTGCAAAACTGCTCAACGGCGCATCTTCTGTCCTGAGCGATCGTTTCGAAGAGGCTAATTTTGAGTTCTATGGTAAGACGATTAGAGGACAGAAGGAGATGGAAGATCGGTGGAAGAGGATACTGGGATATCTCAATAACAGATTCGTCATTGGCGAACTTGTTGGGAAACTCTACGTGGAGAAGTTCTTCCCTCCTACTTCCAAGGAAAAGATGATGGATCTAGTCGCAAATCTCATAGAGGCTCTGGAAGAGAGAATAAAGAATCTTGACTGGATGGGGGAGGAAACCAAGAAGAAAGCTCTGACCAAACTCGCTGCCTTTAATGTCAAGATAGGGTACCCCGACAAGTGGGAGGACTACACCGATTTAGAGATTAATCCAGATATGTCCTTCATTGACATACTGGGAAAAACCGTGAGGTTCGTCCGGAACAAGACCTTTGAGAGACTCTACAAAGCACCAGACAAGGATAAATGGTTCATGAGCCCCCAGACGGTCAATGCCTACTATTCACCGCTTCACAATGAGATCGTTTTCCCTGCTGCAATTCTCCAGTTCCCCTTCTTCGATCCAGAGATGAGTGATGCTGAGAACTATGGGGCAATCGGAGCAGTCATCGGTCATGAGATCACCCATGGATATGACGACAGGGGATCCATGTTTGATGCTGATGGAAATATGAACAACTGGTGGACAGAGGAGGATCGCAAGAACTTCATGGAGCGAGCAGAATATTTTGTTGAGGAGTACGAGAGGTTCAAGGTTAATGGAAAACCACTGGTTGGTAAGTTGACCTTGGGAGAGAATATCGCGGATCTTGGTGGAATAAGAATTGCCTTTCATGCGATGAAAAATCACTTCAAGAAGGTAGGAGTGCCTGAATCAGACCAGTTTTCGAATGAGGAGAAATTCTTCCTCTCATACGCTCGTGTCTGGCGGGGATTGAGGAGACCTGAGGTTGAGGAGATGCTTAGGCTCTCAGATCCACACTCTCCCCCAGAGGCTAGGGTAAATGTTGCTCTCGCCAATGTACCTGAATTTCATGAGGTCTACAAGACCAAGCAGGGAGACGGGATGTACAGAGAGAAGCTTGTAATGCTCTGGTAAGAACCACTACTTACTCACGGTAGTCATCGTCACCATACCTTTAGAACTCGAAATATTTTGGATCCCATGAATCTGGATCTTGAAGTCCGTATTCTTCATTGGTCGAAATATATTTAGAAATCCAGTATGCCCTCATAATGTCACTCCTAGTGATCCAACCTACCATCTTGGTCGAGTCACTGCTGTGAACTACAGGAAGCCGGTTCACTCTCTTTTCCAGCATTTTGATGAAAGCTTCAGATACTGAGCTATCCACCGATATTGACATTACCTGCTTGCAGCATATATCCTTTATCTCAATAGTCTCGTAGTCTATCCCTGGTCTATTGATGTCGTGCTCAGTAACAATTCCGAACAATTTTTCTCCGTCAAGGACCGGATAACCGGTATGTCCACTCTCCCTGATTAACGACAGCACTGAGTTCACATTGTCCTTAGCTTGCACGGTTAGAGGGTTCCTAATCATGATATCTCTAACTAAGATATCTTCCAGCGTGTCAATTGAGGGTGTGAACTTCACTCCCCTCTTCCTGAGTTTGAGCGTGTAAATATCCTCTCTCTTAAGCAGCAGGCTACTGACGACCCATGAAGTCACCACTGTGAACATGAGAGGAAGGATCAGCTGGAAATCATTTGTCATCTCACTGGTCATGATTATTGCAGTAAGAGGTGCCTTTGCAGCACCTGAGAAGAGAGCAGCCATTCCGAGCAACGCCATGACCGGAACTGGTACCAAGTAAATCCCCATTGCTTCTAGGATCAGACCAGCAGCAGTTCCAATCATCACTCCGATGAAAAGAGTAGGAGCAAAGACACCACCAGAACCACCACTACCTATGGAAGCTGAAGTTGCAAGGAATTTAGCAATCGCCAAGATTAGGAGTACATTTATAGGAATTGCCAGATCAAATGCAGCGTCGATGGGTGCATATGATATTCCATTGACCTCGGGATATGAGAGTTCCAAGAGCCCAACTATTAAACCCCCCAGACCAGCGACCATGATGGGGGAAGATGGAATCCGCTCGAAGAGATCCTCAATCTTGTAGAATCCCCTAACCCAGAGGAAAGAGAGCACTGCCATTATTATCCCGAAGATTATAAGAATCGGAATGTAGACAGGGGTGAACTTCAGATCGTACAGAGGGAAAATAAAAGCAGGTTGCTGTCCGAGGATCGAGTCACCGATCGCCGTCCCGATGACCGAGGCAGTCACCAAGGGAAGGATGGAGAAAGACCGAAGGTCCCTACGAATAACCTCGATACCGAAGAGAACACCTCCTAATGGTGCATTGAATGTTGCAGCAATGCCAGCAGAAACACCAGCCACAACCATCGTCTTGCTTTCTTCAGCAGAGAGTTTCATCTTCTGCGCAAGTACGCTAGCGAATCCGCCTCCTATTTGAGCAATTGGACCCTCTCTCCCCGCTGAACCACCTGACCCAATGGTTATTGCCGAGGCTATGATCTTGACGAATGGAACTCTAATCCTCATTCTCCCATTCTTGAGGTTCACTGCTTCAATAATCTCAGGGACACCATGTCCTTTCGCCTCAGATGCCAGATAGTATACCAAAGCGCCTACAATTAATCCTCCAATCGTGGGTGAGAGAACTGTTACAGCCTGTTGCATGGTATGGTTTCCATTGATGACAACCCTCGGGAATGCGACGAGGATAAAGAAGAAGAAGTTAATCAACAGACGGAAGGCGACTGCGCCCAGCCCACCAATGATCCCAACAAGAGTTGCTAGGAGCAGGGTTCGTACTTCATACTGCAGGGAGTGGAATTTGAACTGAACAAAAGAAGCAAATTTATCGTCTACCTTCTTCTCCATTTAATCACTGACAATCCGAAGGAGATTGTTTTCTTTCAAAAGGGTTTTCCGAGCTTAGGGTCTATTTGCACTTCGGTATCTTTTTTCCTCGATCGATCGATGTACATGAGTGGGGTCTGGCACCGAGATCAGTGATGAGCATTTTCGTAGTCAGTGGAGTCCGAATTATCTGCATTTTCTGAGATAAATCCTTTCGGATGAACGTGAGGATTGAGACCTCTGAACGTCTAATAATATTAGGGTAAAAATATTAGAGGTGGTAGTAAGATACTCCATTACTTCTTATAGACCCACTTTTTATCGATGAGTCCAATATTTAAATGACATCCTGATTTTTCATACTAAGGTCCTATAGAAGAACAAGAACATATCAGAAGATATGGAAGATGCCACTGAGAAGAAAGCAGAGAGAGTTTCAGGTAAATTGGTTCTAGGAGCAATTGGTGCATCATGTTGTGTACCCATTGCAGTGGCTACAGGTACTATCGGAGGGGCTATTGGAATAGCAGGTCCCTCATGTTTGTAGTTACCAAATACTTCAGAAAATCATGAAAGAATCGGACATATTACTCACTTAGTTGATTGCTCGATAACAAGTCAGATATCGGTACTGCTTCGTTCCACATGGAAATGAATTTGGACCTGAGGTTTCTTGTCAATGCTTTCTGCTGTACGTAGAGAGTAGCAAGATCTTCAGAGGGGTCCACGGGATTTTTAATTTTAATTAGTGACTTCTTGTCGTCGATAATTGAGAAAGGATAGAGGAGAGGAGCAATGATCCTGACAGCTGAAATATTGACGAGATCGAGAGCCCTAGGGTACTTTTGAGCTAATTTGATCAAAATATTGGGATTGTCCACACCTATCAGCATTCGAACTCGGATTCCATCATCGACTAAAGTCTTCAAAATAGTACTATAGGTATCCAGCATTGAATTTAAATCGTAGTGCGAGTCTTCGTGTACTTCGACATATCCAAGATACTCATTATGGGTCTCCTGAATAGCAGAGAAATATACTGGGAGGTTACTTTCACCAATACCCAATCTCCACAAAAATTCCTCACCAGGCTCCTCACGTCTCATCCTTTCTAGTTTCTCTTTGTAAAGCTCTGCTTTAGAGAACAACTGATCTAGCTCCTTGACCTTGGATTCTTTCAGTAGATCTATTGCAATACTAGGCTCAACAGAGTGAAACTTTTGTGGACGTGTCCCACTTTTAACGAGAAGACCTCGGCTATCCAGATTGTTCAGCACCTCATAGATACGTCCATAGGGTACGCCGGATACTTTGCAAATCTGTTTTGCACTCATAGTACCCGACTTAACCAATGCTTCGAAAACTCTGCTCTCATATGACGACAAACCGAAATCTTCCAGCACAGATACTAATTAGTCATAGCAAATATAAGAATTAACAACCACAAGTTGTTGTTTTGTGAGTGAAATTTACTTAAGTTGCATAGAGCAGTCACTTTCATGAGAAAGAAGATTATCCCTCTTGTCAAGGATAAATGGGAGATTGATGATATTAGATCACAAGAGGGCAAAGTGTTTGTAATAACTGGAGCCAACTCAGGACTGGGATATTTTTCCACCAAGGTTCTCTCCTCAAAAGGAGCTGAGGTGGTGATGGCAGTAAGAAGCATGGAGAAAGGAGAGAAAGCGAGAGAAGCAATCTTAGAAGAATATCCCGAAGCTTCATTGAACTTAATGGAACTTGACCTGTCTTCGCTTGATAGCATCCATCAGTTCTCGGAGCAGTTCAAGGATAGGTTCAATAGGTTAGATGTCCTAATCAACAACGCTGGGATAATGCAACCACCCCGTTTAGAGACGGTGGATGGATTCGAGTTGCAATTCGGAGTCAACCATCTTGGGCATTTCGCACTGACTGGTCTTCTCCTTCCAGTCCTTATTAACACGGGGGGATCACGAGTTGTTACACAGAGCAGCATTGCCCACTTATTTGGTAAGATAAACTTCGATGACATTAATCACGTAAGGAGATACGGAAGAACAAAAGCATACGCTCAGAGTAAGATAGCTAACCTCTATTTCTCTTACGAGTTAGATAGAAGGCTCCGCCAGATAAATTCCAGCACTATATCTGTAGCAGTCCACCCCGGATACACGAGAACAAACCTCCAGAAAAGCGGTCCACAGATCGGGGGGAAGAGCCTTATGTCCAGAGTCTATTCAGTAATTGATCGAATTTTCGCACAGAAGGTGGAAATGGGAAGTCTCCCGATGCTCTACGCCTCAACCATGGACGATATTGAGGGTGGAGACTTTATCGGTCCCAAGCGGATAGGTAGAGGTCATCCTAAGAGAATTAGATCCAACAAACGATCATATGACTTGATAGTTGCCAAGAAGCTCTGGGAATTGAGTGAGAAAATGACTGGAATAGAGTATCAATTCGATCAAAACAATTAGAACAGCATTTCATTGATCTTACTGGATGTCCACTGCATAGTAAACGCCACTTTCTAGTACAATAGTAATCTGAATGACGTCCCCAGGAACAGAGGTCACAACCTTGATCCAGTCTTTCTGATCAACAATCCTCTCTTGCTCGAACACCACCGTGATCGTATCGTTGATCGTGGGAGAGATAAATGTACCTGTCATCACGTATACTGTGAACCCGTTACTCACATAGTCGAATTTGGAATCTATGGTTAACTGTCCTACCGGGGCTCCTGAATCACCCGAGAAGTACTCTTCGATAGCGATGTCGATAACCTTAGAGATGTTATTGTCCCCTTCGGAATCTACGATCTTTACCGCACTGTGAGATCCGGTCTTGTCAGACGGATCCAATATGACAACACCCCCAAATCTGACACCCCTAAATTGCAGAGGGATGACGTATGCGTAGTCCTCCAAGGATTGAGGGTTGTCCCTGATGGGGTAGAGGAGTGGTAAGAGAGTCTCATATCCGTGGGTGGTAGTGTCCAACTGGTTGGTTATCTCTGTCTCTGCGAAGCTCCGAGCTGCATTGGAGTCTATGAACCCGTACTCCGACCAGTCGTAGAAGAAGATTCCCGATGCGTTGGCCTTCATGGCACCCCTGAGAACCTGATTATCGGAGCCTGTACTCTCAAGGAGGAAGTACTGAACATTCTCCCTTGTGTCAGGGTCAATGACCACCCGCACGTCGTCGTCGATTCCCATCTTCCACTGTGACTTGAAGATTCCACCTTTGGAAGTCAAGAGTCCGAACTGCCTCTCGGGGGAGATCTCCGTTATGGAGCTTCCCCATGACTGAACCATGGACTCCAACCAAGTCTCCGAATAGAACTGCACCCTTGCATAGGGTGGAAGAGTTGAGAGATCCTTATAATCAGTGACTGTACCATCGCTCGTGATCTCAAGGACTCCACCTTTGAGATACAGCTCTTGGGTGATAATCCCCGCTCCTTTTACACCAGCGAAGACAGGGGATGCCCTGATACTATACGGAACTATTAATCTCATCCTACCATCATCCCCTAGGGTATAGTAGGAGTTGTCACCTGGGACATAATTCTGGTCGTAGTTGTAGATGACCCGACTTAGTTTGTTGTCGAGAGCCAGATCTGACCCGACATAGAAATCTTGCTCTATTATAATTGGGGTCTTGTCAGGATCACGAAAGTCAACTGCAATGAATCCCTGGTAATGATTGAGATCCTGCCTCAGAAATACATCTCCGTCGAAAAGAACAGCTCCGATCCAGTACGTGGATCCATTAATATCTCCGAGGTGAATATTCGTGACTTTTGTGTTGGATCCCAATCTGTTGCTCTTCTTCATAATTGACTGAGCGAGATCAAGATCAACAACCCTAAGCATCTCCCCGTCTATCTTCGAGTTGAATGGAAGATCGCTATCTGAACTCTGAACACTCTCTTCGAAATACTCCGCTCGATCCACCGAGTAGAAGAAGAAAAGATTTCCACCTATGACAACCGGGACGAGCAGGAAGAATAGTACCATAAGGATAAGTGACCTCCTCATCCGCATAGTTCGACTGACGTTGAAGACCTCGGTGATTGAATTTGCGGTCACCCTACCTTTGAGGATATCTCCCATTTTGATCGGCCCAAGAATTAGGTTGGCGTACAGAGGAATTGTGAAAAGAAGTGGAATTATCTTATCAAGAGCGAAGAAGACAAAGAAGAACGCAATGAACGACAGAGCATTAACAAGGGATGATGGGAATTTGGCACTCACACCACCTGATTCAACCACATAGGAGACAAAGATACTCAGTCCACCTACTACTAAGTTCAAGATCAGAAAATACCAGAAGACGGACACAACGTTAGGAAGTGCAAAATAAATCCAGAGCCATGATCCGAAAAGGTAGATTCCGAATGTGAGAATAAATCGATAGACACCTCCTATAATGTTTTGGAGCGTATTCTTTGTTCCAATCAGGAAGCTCCAGAGGAACAGGAAGAGTAAAGTACCCAAAGCAACTAACCCTAAGACACCCAAATATAGGAATACCATAATCACATGGATATCTTCCAAGGATATTAAGGTTCTGAAGAAGAGGGGAAAGAGACAATACTAATTAATGAGGCAAGTTATAGATTTGCACCTTGAAAGAATCTCTAAATAATTTTCAGCACTAAAATTACAAATGATGAGTAAGATTAAATATTTGGCCCTCACAGACCAGAACATGGAAACAGAGACTAGGGTTGTTGACGACAAGGTAATAAAGAACTCACTGATTGTTTTCTATGTTCTTTCCATTGCTCCGTTGATGTACTTACTTCTACTATACCTACTTCTGATCTTTGAAGTCGCAGATTCATCCGAGATTACACCAGATCCTGAGACTGAAAATTTACTGAGAATTGTATTGGGAGCGGTTATGGTACTTGTGGCCCTCTTAGTGGCATCACTCTTGGAACCGAAGGTGAGGGAGGTGGAGAAATTCAACAACGCATTCAGTATGTCAGTTATCGTTGCAATTGGGTATGAGTCAGTAGGTACGATTTCCTTGATCTTTGGTCTACTGCAACTATTCGTCTTTACAGGATCGGTCGATATGCTATTCGTAGCACCTCCGATAGTGCTGTCCTCCTTCCTCATGCTGGCATTTGTTTTCAGGACCGCAAAACCGACGTTTGAGAAGCTAAAGGGGACGGAGTATGATGCTGTTGTCAATCAATAGTTTAGAGATAATCTCTCGATCCGATAGATAACCAGAAATCGACAATATTCGTATCACCGATGAAATGGTCAAGTAGATATGCGATTGTGATCCTCCCTATTGAGTATGATAGACGCCTCGCGATTACCGATGGATCAGGATATTTCTCGACCTCAGTAAGGAGGAGAGTAAGGTTATTCTTAATCTTACTATTTCCAGATTGGGAAATATATTTTGACCAAGCTTTTAGAGCATTGTTCTTCGATATAGCCCGAATGACGTCGAGAGAGAGTACATTGGTAGTGCCCTCCCAGATGGAGAAGACTTGACTGTCTCGCAGTAATCTAGGAAATCCCGAATCTTCTAGATACCCCGCACCACCCACAGCCTCGACCATCTCACTGACAACACCGAGACACATCTTGGCCGTATAAAGCTTGGTAACTGGAATGAGTAACCTGAAAAGAAGACTCTCCTGTTCTGTTGCAACACCACACTCCTCCTTACCCATCAGGGAGACGGAGAAGAAGGTGAGGTATAGACATCCCGTGACAATATTCTGGGCGTTCTCTAAGACCTCCTTATGAAGTGGGAGATCGATGAGCCGTTTTCCGAATGCTTCTCGTTTTTTAGCGTAATCGGAGGCTAACTGTACTGCTCTCTGAGCATACGATACTGCAGAGACCCCATTATAGAGACGGGTGATGTTAAGCATTGTAGCGATGGTCTTGATCCCCTTGTTTACTTCTCCTACAAGCTTTGCAGGAACCCCTTCCAGCTCTATCTCCGCTGTTGGTAAGGCTCTTGTACCTAGCTTGTCCTTCAACCGATCTAGACGTAGGCAATTGGGTTCACCATTCTTGAAAATGTCCAGTATAAAGACGCTTAGACCTCGGCTCCCCTCAATTACTCCATTCTCATTCTCAATTCGTGCCAAGGTCATCGCAGTGTCGCCTGTTATTGCAGAGGTAAACCATTTAGGCCCATATAGTCTCCATTCACCATCTACCATACGAGCTATGGTCTCTGCGTTAGCAAGATCGGAACCCCCTGTGCGCTCTGTCATCCACTGGCCCGAGACGTAGAAATTCGAAGGATTCCGGTCGATGTACCTTCCCAGATACTCTTTCCTAAGTTGTTCCGTACCATACAATTCCAGCAGACGTGCTGCACCATCGGTCATTGCAAGAGGGCAGGTATAGATGGCAGATGAAGGAGTGAAGAGATATAGCTTAACGAATTGGACGATCCTTGAGTACTCATTGTATTCCCGCTCATAACCGATTGCCACGAGACCCTCCTCTGCAGAAATATCTTTTAGTTTATCCCATGCAGTAGATACTACAAGCTTGTCTACCCGGTGCCCCCATACGTCGAAATTGATGAGTTGTGGCTCCTCTCGTTCTGCACGTTCACCAAGCTGTTCAATCTCATCCACTACTCGCTGGCCGAATCTCGTGAAGTCGTCCTCGACCTTGTTCAGGATATCTGCAGGGAGTAGTTTCTGCAGAAGATCCCTGAGAATGGAGTCTGAGGTAAAAGGGTTAGTAAGTTTGGGTCCCTGTTGATAGAACCATGACATACCTTACGGATATATCCTCCGAAGATAAGGATTTTCCGCTGACAGTAGAATAAAGTACTAGTCAGGGATTATTAGGTCATGGATATCGTAAGATTCAGGTACAATGGGGAGACCACCTATGGAGTTCTACGTGGAAAGGTCTTCCCAATTCTTGACCTTGATACCTCAACTCTAGATGAGGAGAGATTCGCCAAAATACTCAAACCTAATAGAGTTTCGGATAGAGGGATTTCAATCGAGGATGTCCAACTTCTTCCATTCAATCCGCGACCAAAGAGAATCATTGGGATAGGATTGAACTACGTGGAGCACGCATCCGATCTTGATGAAAAAAGACCAGAGGAGTATCCTGTCATTTTCTTTAAGTTCCAGAACAGCATAATTGGGCAGGGAGATAGTATTCTTATCCCCGATATCTCCGAACGTACGACAGGTGAGGCAGAGTTGGGAATTGTTATACAGAAAGACGGGAGAAACATCCCTGAAGATAGTTGGCAAGAGTTTACAGCCGGTCTCATCCCAATTATCGACATGACTGCAGAAGATATCCTGAGGAAGAATACGAGATATTTGGGATTGTCAAAGGTCTTTGATACCTTCATAAGTATTGGTTCACAGCTTAAGACGATAGATTCGGTAGAATCCATAGATGATATTAGGGTAAGAACGACTTGGAATGGAGAAACTGTTGGAGAGAACAGCGTTGGGAACATGATGTTCCGACCGTCTTTCCTTGTTTCCTTCATATCAAGAATAATGCCTCTTCAAGCGGGGGACATCATCTCTACAGGTACCCCCAAATCAACACCCCTTTCAGACGGGGGTACAGTTGGTTGTGAGATCAGCGGTTTCATCCCTCTCACTAATCCCGTCGTCGACGTGAAAATGCGGAAAAGAAGATAACACCTAGGGTTGGAAGAAGTGATAGTATTCGAATTGGTTCACGAGTAGAATACGATGGCTCTGTTGCTGAGGTGCTCACTTGCAAATCTCGACTGGTGGATACGATTGTGGATTTACTGGTTGCACGATCATCGGAGAAGAAAATAAAGTAGCTTTCTGAGTTTGAATTGCTTAATTCTCTCCCCGCAAAGTCCGAAGATGTGGTATAACCAACTATTCCGTAACCCTCTTTATACGGGAAGATTGAGGATGAGAGATCTATTCCCTCACCACCTACATATCGCGAACTCTGGACGTCGAGACTTGTGTTCATGGTGAGGATCATAGAGTCCCACTGCCCCCCGAATGTATCATCTTGAGAGGAAATATGGGGGAAATCTCGGGATGAGCTCCCCCCAAGAACAACCAAATCTTCATCTACAAAGGTGAGACCGCACGCGTGATCTACTTTACTAGATCCCTCGTAAAGTACACTCTGCGTGACCATGAATCTGTCGACCTTTATCACTAGAAGGTCGGCCATCCCCTTGTTCAGGTGAGGAGAACCCTCAATCGACATTGAGTCGCTGTATCCCGCGATGTAAATCGAGTTATCACCTCCAATCACCACCCCTCTACCTCGTTCATCTCCTTCAGAACCGAACAGAGCTGTCGATTGGAGATCACCATTCGGGCTGAATCTTTGGAGGAATATATCCTGACCCC
>JALWRB010000298.1 GCA_027077875.1 Candidatus Heimdallarchaeota archaeon | reverse complement strand
TCTTCTATGCCACAATACTCACAAGACTCTTCCTCCTCCTGTTTGAGACGAAAAGGGAACTGGTCAGAGAGATCACCGTCGTCCTCTTCGTTACGGTCTTCTGGTATGGTCTTCTCTGGATAGGGATAAATAACTCCATTGAGCTCTCCGATTCTCGGTTCAGGCGAGAGCAGTTCTTCATTGGGGACGAATTCGTGGCATATTTCAAGAAGGAAACTGTTTGGATGATGAAGAACTCTATGATCACCGGTGTCAGGTTGAAGCGAGGAGCACTTGGAAGATTTAGTAACCTGTTTAGGTACAACAAGTTGGAAGGACTCAAACTCAGGTGGATGACCATCATCACCATCTTCTTCGCTCTTTTTAGTATGATTGTGATTGTGCAGTGGGTTCGTTTCGGGGCACTTAACTTACAAGGTCTTGTCCTTCTACTAGGGTACTATATCATCAGATCACTTGTTCAGGCCGACCAATTTATTGGAACTGAGGGAGGACTTACCATATTGATCGGTGCTATTGTATGGATTCTGATCGTAATGGTCGTCCCTCGGATCATGATTGTAAGCCGTCGAAAATTTGTCATCGACTTAAACACGGTCACTGCCTTCGAGTTCATTGTTAGCGACACTGCCGATATTCTGGAAATATACTATGAAATAGAGGAGAACATCTTGGATAAGTCAATTGAGTCACCATTTAGGTATCGGTCGAGACCGGGGACATTCATATGCGATATCGAAGTGATGGTACAAGGTGGAACAGGTGAACCTGTGAAACTCATAATTGGGTCATCTTCCATCAAGAAGACATTGGGGACAGGGATAACGAAGTTCCAGATCAAGCAGTCTGGCACTAAAGGTGTAGCAGAGATTCCGTTCGAGATCAGATTGGGAAAAAGAAGAGAAGTTGGTGAACTCGTTGTCGATAGAAACACGGCTAAATCAGTTCAGGCACAAATTGGGGAGATTGTAATCACCTTGTTAGCCAAGATTATAGCATACAGAAATTAACGGTTCTTTTTTCTCCACCAACTGACCTTGAGCTCAGTGGAATCGCAGGCGGGACAGGTCGCTTGGGCCACATATATACCCTCTATCTCCTCCTTGACGAGTTTGGCATCATTGAACTTCTCGCCGCACTCGAGGCATTTGTAGTGATCCGGTCTCTTGACCTTGTCAACCCGTTCCGGAATGTACGATGACATAAATTACCTTTAGTCATCACAGGAAATAAACTTTCCCAATCAGAGACTGCCCAGTTGAGTATGAAAAAAAGAATATGGACTTGGTAAGCAACCGCATTTCCCTTATACTTTCTGTGGATTCGCTACCGATATAACTAAAAATACACTTTCACTTGAGGTCACAGGAGAAATAAAATGAGCTCGACCAATCGAAGTACCCACGCGCAACAGAGGTTTGCGTTAGGGATTTCCTTACTCTTAACCCTGCTTTTTGCATCTCTTTCCATCCTTATCGCGATTATTGATCCAAACGGAGAGAACTTCTACACTGCAGTATTCGGATTTCTGTACGAGGACACTACACTATCTAAGTCAATATTGGTCGGTGTGGAGTGGCTTCTCTTCATGTTGTTCTTCGTATACCTCACTATAACCTTGGCTACCCGTAAGGAGATGAACGGAGGAATTCCAGACTGGCTAGAAGTGGTTGTCCCTGCGATCTTCACCGTTGCCTTTGGTTCATTCGTCGCTAACCTGAACAATCTTGGGCAACAGTCAGGATTTACAGAGGGTGTCGTCGGAGAGACCGTACAAGGTCTGACAAACTTTGATGGGACTATGAAGACGTGGATCTTCTTCCTCGACCTCGCAGGAGTCATCCTCATCTCTATCTATTTCTACTACAACGCTAAATTCGCAGACGAATAGAAAATATGATTTAAGTTTCCGATTATCTGTAATACGAAGTCAACCTTAAGAACTTGAAAAATCATTATTCAATTAGAACAAATCTAGAGATCGCGTGAACGTGATTAGGAGTAATAAGTATGAGTTTTGATAAAAGAAGTGGCGAAAGGGGTTCCCGAATAGACCTAGGAGATCTATCGCTAATCCGCTACAAGTCAAAAGGTAACAGATTTGAGATCGTAGTTGATCCAGAGAAAGCCTGGCTATACAGGCAGGGTGAGGACATACCCTTGGACGATATCGTCGAGGGCTTCACAGTATTTGAAAATTTCAGCAAGGGACTGAAGGCGTCTGAGCACGCATTGGAGGACTCCTTTGGAACAGAGGACGAGAAGGAAATCGTCAAGACAATCATTGACAAAGGAGACTTGCAGATTACGCAGGAGATGAGAAAGAGATTCCTCCAAGAGAAGATTGACGAGATCGTGGATTTCCTTGTCAAGCACACCGTCAACCCTAAGAAGAGGGAACCACACACACCCGCAAGAATTGAGAAGGCAATGGATGAGGCAAAGGTCAGAGTAGACAGGAACGAACCTGCCAAAGAGCAGGCCCTAAGGATACTTAAGGAGATCTCGACAATCATCCCCATCAAGATGGAGATCGTCACCATCGAGTTCAACATACCGCCGAACTACACTGGAAAGGTATACGGCTCTCTACATGGAGTTGGTGAGATCCTAAAAGAGGAGTGGAATAACGATGGCTCACTTTCTGTTGCCATTCAGGTCCCAGCTGGACTTCAGGCCAAGTTGATGGAAGAGATTGCTGACAAGACGAAGGGTAAGGCCCAAATTAAAATAACAAATAGAAGTGGTGCATAGAATGACCATATTATTAGAGAAAAATGAAATCGTAGTACCTGGCCAAGTAGTGGCCGAAGATGAGGACTACAGAATCGAAAGCGGAGTGTACCGGGACGGTAACCGATACATATCCCAGTACGTAGGCGTATTCATGGAGAGGAAAGGAAGTCTTCTTGTACGGCCCCTGAGCGGAAACTACCTCCCAAAGGTAGGAGATATCGTCATTGGCATAGTTGAAGATGCGCTCCTGACATCATGGAAGGTGCAGGTTGGAGGACCTTACGTGGGTATACTCCTAGCATCGAACGCCACGGATAGGGACTTCGATCCCATCAAGGGAGATACGAGGAAGATCTTTGCTGCAGGAGATGCAATTAAGGCAGAGATTGTCTCATTTGACAGAACCAGAGACCCTCAACTCACTACGAAGAAGCGAGGTCTAGGAAAGCTCGTTGGAGGTAGACTGATAGACGTAAGCCCCAATTACATCAAGCGTGTAATCGGGAGGAAGGGATCGATGGTCAACCTCATCAAGAAACACACGAACTGTGACATCGTTGTTGGATACAACGGTAGAATATGGATCAGCGGGAAATCCGTTGAAGACGAACTCCTTGCCATCTCCGCTATCAGGAGAGTAGAGCAAGAATCACACGTCGATGGTCTGACGAAGAGAATCGAACAGATGTTAGTGAACAGGACCTTCGAATGACAAGAAGTGATTAGAATGATAGATAACGAATTTATTAGATTAGACGGAAGAAAAACCACGGACCTCAGGGATTTGGAAATCGAGGTAGGTTTACTCGACAGGGCAGACGGATCAGCCCAAGTAAAGCTCGGAAAGAACATAGTTCTTGCCGCAGTAAATGGTCCCATGGAACTCCACCCGAAGCACAGCTCAATGAGCCAGAAAGCGGTGGTCAGGGTCACCTACAGAATGATGCCATTCTCGGTAGAATACAGGAAGAACCCCTATCCCTCAAGAAGGGAGAAGGAGATTTCTAAGGTCCTCTCCGAGGCTTTTGAGAGTGTGGTTATAACCAAGATGTTCCCACGTGCAGCAATTGATGTACACGTTCAGATGATCCAGGCGGATGGAGGTTCAAGAACAGCTGCATCCATCGCCGTGAGCTCTGCTCTCGCCGATGCGGGTATCCCTATGCGGGCACTCATCGGTGGAATAGCCTCTGGTCTCTACGAGGACAGATGCTGCCTTGACCTTTCTGGGATCGAGGACAATGTCGGAAGTGGGGATATGCCAATACTCTACTCACCAGAGCTAGACGAGGTATCTCTCTTCCAGCTAGATGGTAGGTTCACCATGGAGCAGTTCAAGACCTGTTTCAACATGTCCGTAGATGCGATTAGTTTCATCATCGACAAGCAGAAAGAAGCTCTTAGGGAGAAGTACCTATCTGTCAAGGAGAGGGTTCACCCAACCAAGCAGGAAGAGCCACAAAGGCAGGAAGAACACGTGGAAGAGCCAGCGGAAGAACCAGTTGAGAAACCAGTGGAGGAAATTGTCGCCGAGAAACCAGCAGAGGTAAGGACGTCGAGGTACCAACCACCAAAAGATGTTGTTTCACCATCTGTAGAGGTCCCTGAGGAAGTTACCCCTGTTGAGGAGACTCCCACCGAGACCATCGTAGAGGAGACGGCAACCTTGGAGAATGAGACC
>JALWRB010000297.1 GCA_027077875.1 Candidatus Heimdallarchaeota archaeon | reverse complement strand
CGGTCAGGATGTCTGCATAGGAGGGATCGCTGATAAGTGCCTGTGGGATGAACGACAGTGGGAGCATGGCCTGCATCAGAAGCCCCATCGCCACGAGGTTGAGGTGCTGCACCCTGTACTTCCTGATATTGGTGTAGAGGATGCTGCTGCTCACCACTATGACAATGGTGGAGAAACTAGAATAGATTAGTGCTTCAGGATTAATCACTACTGCAATTTACACACATCCTCTTATAACCTCCGCGCTCACCTGTGATGGTAAAGTGATGAAATCGTTGAAAATACCGCGAACCAGATAGTATATCTTGGTCCCATTCACGTATTCTAGAGGCTCAGGAGGAAATCCACATAGTCCGTGGCCACCTGCTCGGCCTGCTTGCCTACGAAGGCGGGTCCTGTGTGGCTGAATCCACTGTACAGCCGAAGACGGGCATCAGGGATCATGTCTGCGAGCTTCCGAGCACCCTCTACGGGGACGGTGGCGTCCTGCTCAGAGTGCATCAGGAGCACGGGAGAACGCAACTTCTGCATGCGGTCCACGAACTCGTCGACCCGCTCGAAGGGCTCTGCGTACATGTTGTAGAGCGAGATGACAGAGTGCACGGGTGTGCCCAGGAGCAGCGGCTTTCCCATCCTCTTCACCAACAGGCTCTTCACCCTGTCCAGAAGCCCCATGTTCCGCCCGAAGATCACGCTCTCAAAGACCTCCTTGTAGATCTCGGGGTACGTCTCCTCGTCGATTCTGCGATCTTTGAGGTGCTCGATGCTGCGCAGGCTCTGCTTGCGGTACTGCAGGTTATCGTGCATCCCTGGCGGTCTATGAGCAAGGTTGGGGGTGCCGTAGTTCCCGATGGAGACCGCCCTGTCTGCCAGCAGGGAGATGAGTGCTCCTTTGGAGTAGCCGAAGTGGTGCGGACGCTCGATGCCAAGGGCGTCGATGAGCTGGATGTGCTGCTCAGTGAGCCTGTCGAAGTCGTACTCTTCCCTGAGGGGCGAGGACTCTCCTATGCCCACATAGTCGTAGAAGACGTACGAGTAGTTGTCCGGGAGCTTGCGTGAGATGCGGGGGTACAGCTGCTTCAGGAACTGTCGGTGGTTGAAGATTGAGCCGTTGACGAAGAGGATCACCTCGTCGCTGAGGTCTCCCTCGATGTAGGTGGCGATCCTGTAACCGTCGTCGATCTCGACCAGTCGTTTCTCCATACCTTGGGATTCCATCAGGCTTCAAGAACGGTGCGCTCTCCCCATGGCTTTTAGTCAGTGCTTAGTCGTTCCTTAGTCGCTGCTTAGTCAATTGGCTGGGCGATTGACACCTTGTGTAGCGAAATATATAAATCCAACGCTGTAGGATGCGTAGTACGTAGATGCAAGGTACTCAGCAATACACGCAGCGATACGGTCATACGCACCCTCAGCGACACGCACAGCGACACGCACGGCTATACAGCCTGCGATACACGTGGCTATACGCAATCCTCCTCATATTCCTCCTCCTCCCTGTTCCCGGTCTACAACCGGGAGATACCCGGACGTACCGGTACTCGGAGCGGGAGGGCTCGGTCTCCTCGAATATCTACCGGAACCTCACGAGTGTCGTGACCACGTATTCTGAGGTCTCGGGAAGCGATGAGTTGCTGAACGTGAGGTTCCTCGGTTTCGAGGAGGGTGTGTTTCTCACCGTTCCCGTCCCCCGGTATCTCCTGACCTCGGATGCCCGTAACGAGACCGTAATAGCCGACCTGACCGTCCCCGGGTACGACGATATCCTCGACACCAGCTGTCCGGAGATCCGTCAGGGGCTGGCATTCCCGTTCTGGTTGGGGGAGTCACTGGATACATGCCTCCGGGAGAACATGTACTACCATGCACTGTCGCCGATTTTCAGGGCCTCTTCCTTCCCCCAGAACGAGACGATCGCACAGGCGGTTTCTGAGGTCAACAACACGAGGATCTCGGTGGAGGAGGAGCTCTCCCTGCAGTACCTGACGGGTACATTCGGCGAGAGGTCCGATGACACCCGCGAGCTCTACACCTACTATGCGGACATCACGTTCGTCACGGATGACGACTACGTGGGCTACTCGGTGACTGCATGGATGTATCTTAACCGTACAGAGGTGCTCACGAGCATAATGTCGGAGACCTCCCCTCCCACGACTTACGGCAGGTGGCTCACGGGCGAGGCGGTACTGTACGACCGCTCCACGGGATGGATGGTGCTCTACTGGGGCAACACGACGAGTGAGTTGATCTTCTCTGGACCGAATCCCGATCCGACAGGCTCCGTTGTGTCGCAGTACCTGACAACCGAGGTGAGTATCATTGATCGCTCTCATGGATTCGAGAGTATATCCGATTTCTTGGATCAGCGGCAGATTAACGTATCTATGTACTCCCAACTTCCGACGTCCCCTGTGGCGTCTTTTCTCTCGGGAGTTCCTATCGGTGTTGCAGTCGCGAGCACGGTAGTCATTCTGTATGGTCTCAGACGGTGGCGAAGGCGTCGTAGGGGCATAAGACGGGAGCTCTACCCCGAGCAGTAGGATCCGTCAAGAACAATATTGTGTTGTGCTCAAAAATCTCTTCCTGAACCCCTGATCATCTACTTTGGTGAGGTAATCCTTAATAATGGTGTAGTTCAAAATCCGCTGTGAAGAGAACCTGGGCTGTCACTTTGATTTTTCTGCTCATGCTCCAGTCGGTCTCTGCGGTTGAGCCGGGGGACAAGCGACAGTACGAGTATTTCAGTAAGTTCGATTATTCCGACAGTCAGATATTTAATGAATCCTACTCCAATATCGTCACAGAGGACTCCTCGAATAGCACCGTTGAGTTCATGGTTGAGTTCCAGCGGTTTGCCTATAGTCGAGCGTTCGACATACGTCCTCCTCGGTTCTACGTCGAGGGTGAGCCAAAAAATCGGGTATTCATCCCTGAGGTGCAGATCCTCAATTATTCGGGGCAGTTCGATCGTGTCTGTCCTGCGGTAGATCAGAACTTGTACTTCCTATACTACATCGGTCAGACCATCGATGTCGGATCGTGTATTCGCAAGAACATGTACTACTCGGCTCTGACCCCAATCCTCACTCCAGAGACCTTCCCACAGAACTCCTCGATTGTCGAGCAGATATTCACACAGGATTCTTCCAGCATTGACATCGAGCAACCACTTACCGTGCGGTCAGTTGCAGCCTCGCTGGGGTATGATTTACCAATTGACGAGTATCTCTACACCTACCGAGCTAAGATTCGACTCCTCTCCGCCAATGGGCAGATTGGGTATTCTGTCTCCTCGAAATTGGAGGTGGACAACACCGAGCTCATATCCGAGCTGACGGTCTACCACAAGCGGGAGGAGGTCTATGGTGAGTGGGACAAGACCGAGCAGGTTCTGTATGACGTGCGGACTGGATGGATCGTCTCCTACCAGCAGAATATCTCATTCTCGAAGTTGTCCCCGGATCTATCCAGTATCATACAGGTGGACGTAAACCTATCAAGATCACTCACTGATATCTCTCCTCCTTTCCTGAACGGCATTATTCCTGACGAGTTCATGGAAGTTGCCGCGGTTCTGCTGTTGCTGGTCGTCCTGTACATGGTCTGGAGATGGCGTAGACGGAAGCGTGGTTCTGGTGGTCAAAAAGAAGACCTCTATCCCGAGCAGTAATCAGAATCCACTCTCCGGTGCTCGATTCGTTTACTGCACTGGAGCAAAATTTAATAATTATGTAGCTCAAAATCCGCTGTGAAAGAACTACGAGCGATTGCATTGATTTTTCTTCTCCTGTCGCAGTCGGTTTCCGCCATCGAGCCTGGTGAGAAGCGACAGTACGATTACTATAACGAGTTCACATACACATACGATGATAATTTTGATGGCTCATCTATCGCCCCGATCTTCGAGGATCATATAAATGACAGTGCTGAGTACATGGTAGAGTTCCAGAGATTCGCTTATACTACTTCCTTCGACATCCGTCCTCCCCGGTTCTACGTGGAGACCAAACCCCGGAGCAAGGTGATGATTCCGGGAGCCCAGATCTTCAACTATTCTGGCATGATTGACCGTACCTGTCCTGCTATTGATCGGGGGATGAGCACCCTGTTCTACATGGGCGAGACCATCGACATAGACTCTTGTCTCCGCAAGAATATGTACTACTCGGCACTGAATCCGATCTTCGTTCCAGAGACCTTCCCGCAGAATTCCTCGGTCATCGGACAGCTCTTCACGCAGTCAGTCCCCTCAATCGAGGTTGAGCAACCGCTCACCGTGAGATACATTGCGTCCTTGTTATTGAACGATCTCCCAATTGACGAGGCTCTCTATACCTATCAGGCGACGCTTAGGCTGATCTCGACCGATGGTCAGATCGGGTATTCTGTGTCGGCGAAACTGAGGGGGGATTATGCCAAGCTCCTACAGAAACTCGCGGATTATGGACTGAAGGTAACG
>JALWRB010000296.1 GCA_027077875.1 Candidatus Heimdallarchaeota archaeon | reverse complement strand
GGGCTCAGTCGATCAAGGCAAGAAAGGAAGCTGAGAAGATGACCGAGAGCAAATCTCAGACCAAAGCAGAGGTACTGCAGGACACCAACTATCAAAAAATTGTAAATGAGGTTGGACTTCTTCAGAATCTGCTCGCTTCGGTGGAGGTCCATTACAACCATATCAATGATCAGTTTGAACTGGTCAAGACCTACGGAATTGAGGAGGAGTTTGCTCGAAAGAGCGAGGGCTTCTACTCAATCCTTGCATTTATCAGTCTGAGGGCTATGATCATTTCGAACATACTTCGATTCAACGATGAACGAACATTGCAGGTGATGACCAAGCGATCCAATTTCTACATAGATAAGAAGTTCCCGAATGAGAAAGAGGGCATGTTTACCTCCTCAGGATTTATCTGTCTCCCTGTATGGGTCGGTGAAGTCTTCGACTCAGAACTTGGGACGATCAAGAGAGAAATTATCCCTGGGCTGACAGTGAAAAATGACGAACTTGAGGGTCTGAATAAGATACTAGGATCTGGCTCAGGAACGGATATACAGCAGAAGCCAATCTATGACATGAAGTTCCTTGACCACATCCAATCGAACTACTCCGAATTTGATGCTGTTATCAAGGACAATAATATCCTTAATGATAATTCAAGGGTCTCCCGCATACTTGCAGAGATTGACAAGCTCCAACTCAGTGGCTTCTTAGGGAAGAACACTAACCGATGGATCAAACAGTTCATGGAGGTAAGAGGAGAATGAGGACGGACGGTATGTACTCCAAAGAAGGCTTCTTCATGACTGAGACAAGAGTGGTGGTGAATGAGTTCTTCGAATTCGAGAGCAGCATTCTTCCCAGTGCACCTCACCATCTTGAACGGGAAATTATCGTGAAACAGGGTGCAAAGGTAATTGGCGACATTGCTGGGGGATTGGTGATAATCGGTCAGAACGTGGAGGTTCTTGGATCAATTATCTGTGACAATCTCCGAGTGGGCGCTGGATCTAAGATCGAAGGTGGAATGTACGTTCGATTCGAAGTTGAGCTTGAACCCGATGTGGAAGTCGGGACAAATGTCTTCGGAGAAGTCGTGAGAATTGGTGTAAGGGGTAAGGTAGGAGGGCATGTCATGGGTTTGGAACGTGTCGACCTCGAGGACGGCGTATCTGTTGGAGGCTTGGCTTTCTCCCATGACTTCCTCAGGATGCATGACCTCTGTGAGGTCAAGGATCTTCTAGCAGTCGGCAACATAAATATCGGTTCGAATACAATCATCCATGACTCCACCATTTGGAGTATTGAGGGAGAAATTGAATACGTCAAAAACAACACACTAAATGCTAGGTCCGACAAGCCGGTGCTTCTTGAGGACTCGGTTCATGCACTCCGAAAGTTAGGGACAGAGCTCACCGCTCTTCTCCCCGAAGGGTATTACTATGTCCACAGTGTCTCGAAAGATCTTGATGACCGGTTTGATGAAATCTCCCAAGAGCTTCTCCAAGAGCTTGAGGAGATAGTGGAGGTAGATTTGCCCATTGGCAATGAGGACCGGTGGATAGTTCGAACGATGGTAAAGTCCGTCGACATAGACAATATAAAATCAGTTATAGATGATTCGGGTCTTTATGACAGCTTTGAGAACATCGTCACCGATTTAATTGACAGGGTGACCGGGCTATCGGACAAGCTAGAAGACCTATACGTAAGTGGTGGTGATAGCTAAAATGAGCGATGAACATAAGTGTAGAACATGTGAAACCCCGGTGGATCTAGGGGTGCTCTTCTGTCACCAGCACAGACAACAGGGTCTGTTGGAGACGTACGCCAGATTCAACACATCGGAAGGGATCACGAAGATTGGACTCAAACGCCAAGTCAATACCTGTCCGAATTGTGGCTACAACCTAATGCTGAGAAGTAGGTTCTGCTTCGTCTGCCAGTATGATTTTGACTCGGGGAGTACCCCAATTTCAAAAATAGTGGAGGTTATCACACTCGATTTTCTAAAGGAGAGGAAAAGATAAATGAGAACAAAAGTAGGAATACTAAGAAAAACCGTTAAGGCGCTACGAGAATGGAGCAAAGGGAAGAACACTATTTACTGGGATCATGACCTGTTCCCAGGAATAATAATGAGGTTCCCCGACGACCTTCTGACACGAACAAAATACATGGATCCTACCCGAGTAAAGGACACCCTTAAGGCGTATGTTGTACAAACAATATGCCATCCCAAAGCAAAAACTAAACCAGAGACTGTGGATCAGATATTCGCCTATGGTAATCTTGATGCAATTCAGGTGAAATCTAAACCTGAGTGGCAGCAGATGCTTTACGATCTTGCAGACCACACTGAGGAGGTCGTGGTGAGACCAAATGAGGCCGTCATTCTCTACCACAAAGGTTCTATTCTAGGTGTGGCCTTCGAACCTGGTGTCTATACAATCGACCGGGATAATCGTGTCCCAGGTCTGGAATTCGCCTATGTCCAGACAAATGAGATCAGAGAGTATAGGAACCCAAAGGGTGAGGTCATTTCGCAAGAAGGCATACTCTGGGGTCTACCGTATATGGAAGGACCACTGGTCAAGGCTGCTGAAGACCCTGAATACTCTAAGGTCAAGATCAAGATTGGTGCGAATGGGAATTACCTTCTTCAAGTCGAGGATGTAGAGAAACTCTTCACACAACTGATTGGATCTGCTAAGATCCAGTCTAGCAATGACCTCGCGATGATGATCTCGGGTGAGATTAAGGAGGGCTTCATGAGGCAGATGGCTTCACGGACGTACGAGACTGTCTACGGTAACTCCCAATTCTTGGGAGAAGCTATTAAGAATGATCCGATTCTCGTCAACAGACTTCGGGACTACGGGCTTAGGGTGAACAAAGTCTCAATAAAGACGATCTCGATAGACCCATCTAAGAAGGAATTTATCGACAGGATAGTCAACGCTGGTGACCTTGAGGCCAAGATCTTGAACAAGAGTTCTAGCACAGTGGAGATGAGCTCTCTCGATGCTGAACTCGAGAAAGAAAGGAAGTTAGCGGAATTGAGGAAACTACGTGCTACCACCAGTGAAGAGAGGTTCGAGAAGGAGTTTGAGCACACGCTCAAGAAGGACATGGTGCAGACTGAAGGCTCTGTCTCTGCTCAAGTCGAGGCGGCCAAAGCTGAGGGACAAATAGCCCGGGAGACATTGAACAGTACCAAGGAGTTATTGGGTGCAATGCAGGGTGTCAACGTGGGAGGTGCGGGTACACCAAGGCAGTCCTCTGCTCCATCTGCCGAGCCTGAAGGAGAGAATAAGTTTTGCATGTACTGTGGGCAGAACCTTCCAATTGAAGCAGGATTCTGTTTCAAATGCGGTAAGCAGCAACCCCAAATCTGAAATGGGACTGAATCGAGTTGAAACAATGGAGTCTGTACCCCCAGATACTCGAGCAGAAATTACGCAGAAGCTAAGCGAGCTCAGAACTGCGGTCAAGGCTGTTACTGACCGGAATCTCTTCTCCCTTCAGAACGAAGCCTCTGCCCTAGAGTACTCCGTCCGAGATCTACTTGATTCACTGGTAAGTCTTACATATAACAAATCGAAGCTCAGTGATATCTTCTGGAACCTTGTCATCGGAAGGGTGGAGTACATCCAGGGGATGTACAAAGCAACGGTTTCTAGTCTTGACTCCTCCTCCTCATTCACCCAGCTAACCAATATGATAAAAGACCTGAACTCGATTATTCTAAGATGTTCCACCGAGAATGACCTTATCGAGTTGATCCGTGAACTTAACCCAGAGGTATCACGAGCCATTACCAATCCATCTACCTTTATCGAGGAGAGGGGGTATTTACTACTTGGAAAGTTGAGAAAAGCTGGAGTAAAAACCATGGAATCGTCGGAGTTCAGTAGACGCCTACGTATGGATTTGGATGAATTTCCAATTTCTATTTCTGAGGACGCTATTTCCACATTTCCACAAGTCAAGTTTGAAGGCAAAACTTACATGCTCTGCACTGCCCTCGAAGACCTAATCCCTGAGTTCCTCACCAGTATCCAAAGATCTGAAATGACGTTCAGCGAGATACTTGGTGTAGTAAATATGGACGAGATCACAGTAAAGATTGTTCTTAATGTTCTTGAGGATGATGGGAGGGTGATACGAGATAGAGATGCCGGTAGTGGTGAGATTATCTATTTCCCAGAATTCTCTTAAAATCATCCCATCCCTAAGAGGAAAATCAGAGAAATAATGCCAACATACCATTTCCACCAGTCAGAAACTTTTACATTCCTCATCTTGAACTCCATAGTGACTTCCTTTCTCATCGATAGTGCATATATCACTATCAGTGACAGTAGTGAAATTATTAATGAGAAATCTTGTGCCTTTGAAATAATCATATCTGAACTACCGAGCCCGATTGATAGAATAGCCCAACCTGCAGCTGCCGCAAATAGAGAAAGAAATTCAGCATT
>JALWRB010000295.1 GCA_027077875.1 Candidatus Heimdallarchaeota archaeon | reverse complement strand
GTGGAGGTCACCGGTTACCAACTGATCTTTCACGTTCCTGCACTTGAGGGCTATTACTTCGAGCCTGTGACATTTGGGAGTTGATTTGATGGAAGCGATTGAACTTACCAAGATTTTAGGGAGCAAGAACCAGGTGGTGCTGGGCAAGGAGCTGGTTGATCATCTCGATCTCCAAGAGGGTGATCTGTTACACATCAGGATTAGAAAATTCGGGCAGGAGCACTTTGCGAAGGGCTTGGTGAAACTAACCAAAATGAACAGGATCACGATCCCTCGGGACGTGGTGCAGACCCTCTCCATCGTGGAGGGGGACTCGATTGACATCGAGATCACGAAGGAGGTATCAGCATGAGCTACGAGATCCAGATCCAGACTGTCCGAAATGGTAAGTGGTCCAACTATGACTGGTTCGACGAGACTCGTTTGAAAATCTCACTCGAGGAGAGAATCGAGGATGTGCGGAAGTGGCTTCCAAGACAGGGGCTGAAAGAGTACCGTGTACTACTCCGCCAAGATGGCGAGGAGACCGACATCACGTCGCAATTCGGGCTAAGCCTTGAGGTCACCGACGGGATACTCGACGATCTACTTGACGGCTACCGCTGCCCGCTCTGCAGACCGGATGAGATAGATGCATATCTGACGGTCGTGAGCGGTAGGATTGTGTGCAATATGTCCGAGTGTGAGTACGAGATAAAACGGGACAGCATCACCTTCTCCCTCCCGGAGGTAAAGTCATGAACTACAAGGAAACAGACATACCCCGATCCGGTCGAGATTGCGAACGCTGCCGATACCCTGGGATCGAATACGCTTGCACCAACGATCTGACTAATGATATTTGGCTGCTCTGCAAGGACTGCAGGGACAAGATGAAGAAAGGGGAGGTGTGGTGGTAAGATGATGGCAGCACCTCTCCCCCAAGAATCCTGCAGCGAGTGCCGGAAGCCCATGTCAAAGCCTGCATACGATATCTCCGTGGAGTGTGGGTGGAAGTTTGGGCATGTAAGGTTGTGCAGCTCCATGTGCCTACTAAACTACGCTATCTCCGTGGCACTCTCAGAGGGTGCATCTAAAACGGAGATCCTCGCCATGGCTACACAGATCGACCTGTCGCTCAACGCTACCCCTTGCGGGGATCTCTGGGACTGCGAGCCGTGCAGCGACGGGGCAGACTGTCCGAGCATGGAGGGGCTGGAATGAGGCGAAACGTACTCTTCGGCATGGACCTCGTGTTCACCGCAGCTTTCGTTTTTGTATTCGTGAAGAATAGCCTCTACGGCTACGTGATCGTGCTGACACTATTCGTCATCTACTCGCACCTCAGGAGGTATTTCGAGTGAGCTTCGGGAAGATCGCAGACATACAGACTATCTCTCCCCCTGGGTCAAATGTCGAGCTCTACTACTGGTACACAGAGATCCCTGCGGTCATAGAGGGTACGATATGCGACATCGAGTGCACAGGACTAGATCCAGATACCGAATCTCTTACTGCCATCGGATTCGTCCGCTGGAACAAGCTATCAGTCTTCGTCCTGAAATCAGGCGAGGATTCAGACTTTCGAGCATGGGCGATCAAGAAGCTCAGGTACAATCCGAGACCTTACGTGGCATACAACAGACGTTTCGAGTCGAGGTGGTTGGAGACACGATTCGACCGGGATGTACAACCAAAGAAGTACCAAGCAAAGGATCGTGTAGGTGGGAACGAGCACCACGGATACACCAACCCTGCCATCAAGATCGACCACCTCGGAGACCTCATACACAACGGGGACGTGGGGAGTGCAGGACCGATGACCATCATGAAGCACCTGATCCAGGATATGTACACGGAGCTGGCTCTCTACGTGACACTGGCTTATGAGGTCCGGTGGGGCAATCCTATCATGCCAGAGTTCGAGGAGGGGGCGTAATGGACAGCTGTCACAGGTGCAAACTGCCACTCAGTGAGGATCAAATCGGGTACTGCGAAGACTGTCTGGCATACCAGGAACATGAGGCGAAGTACCTTCGGACTCCGGCAGAGAGTCACTGGCAGATACAGAGACGCCAAGCCGAGATCAGGGAATTTCTAGATAAAGGAGAGTACCGATATGTGTCCTTGGAAGCCATTGGAGAGAACCCTGAATCCGTCTATGGGATACTCCGACCCGAGCTTGCTGCTGCACTCGACTACTCGCTGATCCGGCAGGTAGCATATGTCCAAGATATCTCGCCCGAGAGAGTCCAGTGGTTAAAGGACTACTGGGAGGAGAAGTACGAAGTCATCCTCGATCAGTTCGGAGAGTTTCATCAGCAGGTCGGGTTGATATTCTGGGGAGAGTCATACTACGGGATCCACAGGGATGTCTACGATTTCCCCGCAAATATGTTCCTGAGCTTTGTCAAGGAGGGAGAGGCGTGATGTCAGGAGATCAAGGTACTCTTCGAGGATCTCGGGGAGACGAAAATAGTGAGAGCAATCCAATTCATGAACAAGGAAGGCGAGACACATGAGTAAGACAACCACGAAAAACCCAAGTGCCTCTGTAAAGAGCAACGACGAATCTAATCAAATAGATTCTGGAACGAACAAGGACTATCGCTTCAACAAGGCGTACAGGATGATCAGCCCTGGGGCTATCGACAACTCCAAGTACCAGCCTCGGTCATCAGTAGATCCCGAGAAGCTGGAGGAGTTGAAGCAGTCAATAGCTGCAGTCGGCAGGAACATCGAACCAGTGACGCTGTACCAGGACGAGCACATCAAATACTACACGCTTGCGGGACATCGCAGGGTACAGGCGTGCCA
This sequence comes from Candidatus Heimdallarchaeota archaeon, assembly GCA_027077875.1. Taxonomy (GTDB): domain Archaea; phylum Asgardarchaeota; class Heimdallarchaeia; order Heimdallarchaeales; family Kariarchaeaceae; genus S139-21. Next base: position 1,680 of record JALWRB010000295.1, on the reverse strand, counting down.
AGAGCTCGGACTGCATGTGGCAGCAATCATTGTCCGGGACATCGACGAGGACCAGCGGTGGACAATAGCTATCGCTACGAACGTCAAAGAGGATATGTCAGTAATTGACAGAATCAATGCAACACACAGATTATCATCACTTGGGAATTCAATCCGAGATATCTCTAAAAAAATTGGAATGGCTAAGAGTACTGTTGAGATGTATCTGAGCTGTCCACCAGGTGGACACTTATACAAAAAAGTTGTTGATGAAGAATTGACTCTGAAGAATGCATTTACTATCTCAAAAACGCCCGAGAATCTCCAAAAGCTCCTGAGTGACATTGTGATAGGGAATGGACTGTCCACCCGGTGGACACTTGAACTTTCGAAGAGCATTGTTCATCTTGATGAAAATGATCTGAAGAATCTAGAAAATGGCAAGCTCACCTGGGAGGAGGTCATCAAGATCTCCAAGGACCAGATCATCTGCGAGGAGCACGGCACACGCTGCAAGAAGAAGCACGTGCACAACGGCTGCTGCCCAGAGTGTCCAGAACAATTTTTGTGTTATAACGGGGAGTGTAAGAACCCGTACATAGTACCCAAAGGGAAGAGACTGGTTGATTTTAAGTGCGAAGTGTGTGAGAACCTTCAGTGTAAAGAACATCAAGCAGAGTGTAAATTAATTCGAGAGGAGGTATCAAAACTCCCAGAGCAATATAGGACATGGTATGAAGACTACCTACGAAGTTATGATCTAGAGGGGAAAGAAAGCGAGCTAACCGCGGTAATCTTGGAAACGATAGAGAAGAATCCAAGCCTTGTTGAGAAGCTACGGAATGAAGAGATCTCCATGTACGAGTTTGAGGATGCAATCGAGAGGGAGAGAAAGGATTATACTGCAGAAGTCTACACCATTTGTGAGGAACACAATCAGATGTGCGTAGGTCCGCACAACCACCGCAACGACACCTGCGATATCTGTGAGCTGGTAAAGAGGATACCAAGCCAACATCAGAAGTGGGCGTCCAAGTTCCTCTACGAGAAGTTAAATTTAAGGGAAGACCGGGAGAAGTTCGTCGATGTATTCATAGATGCACATGCAAAACTTCCGGGGCTGGTCCAGAGGCTAAAGGCAGACAAAATCGGTACCAAGGAGTTCATGGAGATAGCCAGAGAGAAGTTGAAGGTTCTGAAGAACCTCAACCGGGAGATCGTGCAGGAAGCAGCTGCAGAGATCGCACCAAAACTCGGGATAAAGATGATAGAAGAGCAAAAGGAATCTAAGCTTAACGTGATACCTGATCCCGAGTACCCTGAGCGAGTCAAGATCGTCTGTCCCCTGTGCAAGCCTGAAGACCATGTCTCGGTTCCGAAAACTACCGTGAAGCACATCGTGTGCACAGAGTGTGGTCAGGTGAAGTGCCCATCACACCTCGAGGAGCACAGCTGCGGATCAGAAACTGAAGACGAGGAGTACGTCTCCTTCTTCGGATCGGAGTTCACAAAGAGGATGAAGGACAAGGGTATTTGGAAGGGAAGCAAGCTCCTCAACGATAATGACCACGAGTACTGCTGTGATGTATGTGGGCGGATGAAGAGTGACTCACGGGCAGGTAAGGGTCTCAGCACCGAACTCTGTTGTGACGCAAAGTACTGCGAAACCGCAAGTCAGGAGCACTGGAACATCTACCGTCG
>JALWRB010000294.1 GCA_027077875.1 Candidatus Heimdallarchaeota archaeon | reverse complement strand
TACCTATCAGGCGACGCTTAGGCTGATCTCGACCGATGGTCAGATCGGGTATTCTGTGTCGGCGAAACTGAGGGGGGATTATGCCAAGCTCCTACAGAAACTCGCGGATTATGGACTGAAGGTAACGGTCTATGGTGATTGGGAGAGGACCGAGAAGGTACTGTACGACCTGCGGACGGGCTGGATTCTCTCGCAGCAGAGCAATCTGTCGTTCTCGCGGTTCTCATGGAGACCAGAGGCTTCCTCCCTTGAGGTCTTTAACTCATCAGATATCCTCCTCGACATCTCTCCTCCATTCCTGAACGGCATAATCCCCGATGAGTTCCTGATTATTGCAGGAGTTCTATTCACGCTGGTCGTTCTGTACATGGTCTGGAAATGGCGTAGGCGTAGGCGTGGATCCGAGGGTCAAAAGGAAGACCTCTACCCCGAGCAGTAGAGGAGGAATGAACTGTGCTATATTACTGATCTGTATCTACATGGAGGGTGTTTCCCTCCTTATTCCTCGCCGTACTGATCGGGGTGGGCTCTGCGTCAGTCTCATAGTTTGGCCAAGTGGAAGATTGCGAACAGGAAGGATGGTTCTTCCTCACGGATTACAGAATTCCCTGCGTGTGGAGATAAGATGAAAATAGATATCAGAAGTTATCCGCAGAGTGTATAGAGTTGTAGGGGGAAAGTATCTCCATGCACTACAACTCTACGCACTTACTGAGCCGCTCGAGCGTTAACCACCATGTCAATGCTCATCCCAAAATTGCTGAGATGCTTTAAAAGCGTTCCTGAAGTCCTTCAAATAGGATTCGTGCGGAAAATCATCGCGAAAATCAACAGGGAGGGTATCCAGATTATGTGACAGGGTGGTATTCTTGAAAAATTAGTCTGTGTACAGTATTGGGGATTTTAGTAGGGATGAGGTCACCAGATCATGCTTTCTACGTGTCGGTACGTACTTGTGATCGTAGTATGACCCGCTTATCCCACCCTTACAGTCCTGAGCGTGCGTACGTGCGTAAGTCGCGGTTCATCGATTTCTGAATTATCGCGTCGAATCCGTGTGTTTTTCATCACCGAATCCGCGTAGAAAGCCTTATTAACCGCCGTACCCGTCGAATTCTTAGAGGCGAACACATTGGTGGTAACCGGTGGTGTGTGGGCGGCTCTCTCATGAGGGGGCGTGGTGCCTCTCGAGCTCAATTTCCCGATTTCAAAGCTCCTGAACCATGTCCCCTTTCATGAGACCTCTAATTCTTATATAATCTAATTTCAGACGTTCTTCCTCTTGAATTAGTGGTGATTCTATACGGTGTGGCATCTCGATTGTCATGCGGCATGATGTCCTGTAGAGATTACGTAATTCGTATTTATATTTTTCACCGAGGTGCTGATTTTAATGACGATATGTGTACTTTGAAGTAGGCATTGCGCATGCTAAAACTTACATAATCTCCGTCAGAATAGAAAACTTGATCGATCTCGTTGCGCAGGATATACACGACATCTGACGTCGGACTAATCATGAGAATTCCCGGATTCGGGGACTCACTGCTGTAATAATATATCATAAGATCTCCCTCGGCGGGAACCGGCTTGATGCTCATGTTCTTGTACGTACTGTAGCTTTCTAATCCCTCTCCTGATGGCAGCGTGAACTCCAATATCTTGTCGTTCATGATCAGCCACAGCTTCTCGCCCAAGACGATATGCTTGGTTCTCTCATCGGAATCGAAGAGTCCGAGGTCTATCATGCCTTTGACAACGCCATCCATCAATAGGTGATAATTCCCGATGATGTCTTTCTTCAGCAGATAGTATGTACCGTCCGCTGTTGCAAAGTCAAAGATCTGTGGGTCGGCGTAGCTCCGTAGCACCATTCGCTCCCCGATTGTGTCCGTGAAGTACGTGGTGGAGAGGCTCTTGAATCCTATTATGTCTCCGAATTGCCGGATGACACCCGCATGTCCGCCTGCTCCGAAATTACGTTGCTCATCTCTAGGACCGAAGCTCAGTGTACCATCATCCACCCAGGACATGAAGCCCAGATATTTCCAGTGACTCCCCTTCTGCTTCCAGAGCACGACGTCCTTGTCCTCATCCTGCACCAGCAGGTAGGGCTCGTTGTAGATGAGAGCAATCACCGGGACAGGGCGGATGCGCAGCAGTGCCCCCGTCTCCTCGGAGTAGACCTCCCCATTCTTTAGTCCCACAAAGCCCGGGATGGCTACAGTGACGTCTGCCCTGAATAGTAACGCCCGCTCTGCAATCACAGCCTGTTCTTCTTGGTTCCTCCTCTCCTTTTTCCGAGTCCATACAAAGATGCGCAGGACGAGCATCAGGGCAAGAGCAGCACCTGTCATCCAAAGTTGGAAGTCAGTGGGCATGGGGACGTCAATAAACATCTGCAATATCTCTACGACATAATAGACAGCCACTGCTGAGATTATTGCCATGGGACCGAGGAAGATAATGTCCATTATAAGATAGAAATACCCTCTTCCAAGTTCACGTAGGAAGACCGAATCTGTGCTATGTGATTCAATCCACATCCTGTCCTGAACTCTTGCTCTGGACTCCTCCCGTGTATTTATCATCATATCAGCGATCTCGGGTCCCAGATTCAGGATCGCAAGAAACATAGCTATTCCGGCGATGAAAGATGATCCTGTGCCAAATAAGAATAGAAGAAGGACACTATAAGCTGCCAAGAAGTACGCAGAGAACCGGGTCAGGACAAAGGAGAGGATACTGGAGGACCCATCTTCCGGACCGAATCTCTGTGTATTCTGCGGGTCTACAAACTCTAACACATGTACCCGTCTATTTTTCACTATATAATTGCATCCCCGAACGGCTGGATGTCCGAGTAATAATTCCAAACAGTTGCATTTCTCATTTATATCAGTCGAAGCGTGTCCTCTCGGTGCATCTCTTCCAGACTACTGAGTGGAAGCCTGTAGTAGACATTCTGGTAGGAGACGTGGACAGAGCTCTCGTCGAGGTAGTAGACACCCTTGGTGTAGTGTCGGAAACGGTAGTACACATCCGAGTCCAAATCCGTCAGGAGGTACCGACTTTCTCCATCGGGGCTGTACGAGAATCCCGGAAGTGAGTCCGTGCGAACCGGGTTGTAGGTGATGTCATCTCCTGCAGGGAGGAATTCTATCATCTTCTCTTCGAGAGACGGCAGGGAGTACCGAAATATACGTGCTCCGAGGTTGACCCACAGCTCGTCATCGCAGTAGATTCTACGGGTAGCTATGTAGTCCTTTGGCTGTCCAACGTCAAGCTCTCCTTTAGTGTCTCCTTTTAGCACCACGTAGAACTTGGGGGGATATATCTTCTTCTCCTTGAGCAGATAGTACACCCTATCCTTGGCCACTATGTCCGCCAAGAAGCTCTCTCGGAACCTCCTCACCCGCATCCTCTCTCCGATTGTATACGTGAAGTAATAGTTACCGATGGTGTAAAACCTCAGTTGGTCTCCGAAGATCCACAGACGGGAGAATCCGTAGCGGGAACCGTTTTCCGTGCTGAACTGGACGTCGTCACCTACCCACTGAAGGTGACCTGTGTAATTCCACGAATCGCCCCTCCCCCTCCACATGAAGACATCGCCCTTCGAGTCGTTCACCAGCAGGTAGTCTCCGTGCCTCAGAATTGTCACGATCTTCCGCGACCTTGCCTTCAGGAATATCTCTGACTCCTCGACATAAACATCGCCGTTGTCCAGCCCCACGAAGCCCGGGATGTACGCAGTCACACCGTGCCTGAAACTCAGGGTGGACAGGGACTCCTCGTCCACCTCCTGTTGGATGCGTATACGTCTCCTGTAGGAGAGAAGCTCCTTTGTGCCGAAAATCAGGTGTACGAGGACGAACGATACTCCTGCAATGATATAATTCGGGGGCAACTCCACAGGGAGGAGAGGACGCACGAAATACGACAGAATGTATGTGAGGGCAATGGGTAGTACGTAGGTTCTCTTTAGAGCTGATACCGATAGCACTATACCTCTGAGCGGTATGAAGTAGGGGCGAAACTCCGATCCCCACATGTAGTCCCGGATACGGTAGGTGATCTCCTCGGAGCCTGTGGAATGCATCTCAATAGCTACAGGAATCAGTGCTACGGTCCCCAGAACGACTGCCAACTGCATGATGAGCCCCCTGCCTGGTAGTGGCCAATTCTCCTGTATCTGGGCGGATATAGATCGACCCCAGTCTCCCGATACTTGGATGATTATTGTGATGATGCCCCATGTTGTGACCGAAAGAAGTACCCAAGCAAGCAGGATGTACAGGAGGAGCAACTGGGAACCGCCATCTGATCTGCTGATCGCGTAGACCCGATACTCTTCGCTGTAGTCGACTTGCTCTACCATGTCTCAATCTCTATTTTTCCCTATATAATTCCATCTTCGACAGATCGATTATCCGCGAAAAGTCATCTTACTCTCTACAGCTCGTCCCTCGGGACCTCGTCCAGAGCGCTCAGTGGCAGTTTGAAGAAGGTGTCGTACACTCCGACGTGAAGC
>JALWRB010000293.1 GCA_027077875.1 Candidatus Heimdallarchaeota archaeon | reverse complement strand
CCATCGTCATGGTCAAGAGCGGCACTACCGCTCAGGGGTCAAAAGCTGCCATGTCCCATACAGGTGCTCTTGCTGGAAATGACAAGATAACTGATGCTGCTATCGCATCCTGCGGGGTCATAAGGACAAAGACTATTAAGGACATGGTGGATGTGAGCTTGGGTCTACAGAAGTCCCCTCTCCCCCGCGGAAGAAAAGTGGCAATCGTCTCAAATGCAGGAGGACCCGGTACGCTCACCACTGATTTTGCAGTCGATCATGATCTGGAAATAGCAGAGCTATCATCTGAGACCCTTACTGGATTAATGGATATCCTCCCACCTGAGGCTACAGTCAGCAACCCAGTGGACATCCTCCCATCTGCTGATTCATGGGTGTACAAGGAGGTGACCGCATTGCTCCTAAACGATCCCAATGTAGATTCTGTGATAGTGCTTGCCCTCCCCCCGGTCCTCATACAGCTCCAAGATATACTTGACGTGCTTACAGAGCTGAAAGTTGTCTCCACCAAACCTTTAATCTGTGTAGCAATGGGATGCGAGGAAGAGCTAGATCCCTACCCTGATACCCCGTTCCCTGTCTATAGATACCCTATTACTGCGGGGATGGTGCTTTCCCACATCGTGAGGTATGCTGAATGGCTATCCAGAGACAGTAATGTCGAGGTGAAGCCATCACATCCACACCCACTTCTAGAGGCAAACAGGGGGAAAACGCTGGATCAAAGTAATATTGCGAAAGTTCTGCAGGACTACGGATTCACACTTCCCAAACAGGGTGTTGCAGGAAATCTAAATGAGGTTCTTAAGGTTGCGACGGATGTCGGGTACCCATTGGTAATCAAACTGGCATCCGTAACACTTGGTCATAAATCTGAACACGAGGGTGTTTTCCTCGATGTGAAGACGGAAGATGACCTTAGACATGTGTACGAGAGGATCCAGAAAATTTACATCGAGAACAATGTGAGCGACGATGACAGGGATGTCCTGATTCAGGAGTACATCATCAAGGGCATCGAGGTTGTACTTGGAGTCGTCAAGGACCCTGTCTTTGGGCATGCTGTTATGGTGGGTTCAGGCGGGACGCTCGTTGAATTGCTCGATGACATCATCTTCCTTTCAGTCCCATTCCAGAGTGATGATGTAATGTCCAAACTCTCATCTTTAAAAGTATACCAGCTACTGGAGGGCTACCGCGGGCATGCGGGGGGTGATGTAGAGGGGTTGATTTCTCAAGTAATGCGGCTTCAGCAACTGGTGCTGGATAATCCTTTCCTTGAGGAAATGGATATCAACCCCCTTATCAGCCTTCCGCAGAGGAACATCGTAGTCGACGCCAGAATCAAGCTCTCTTAGGGTCAAATATTCTCTTTAATGCATCTGGCACTTCCTCAGGGCTGTGTAGCTCAATTGTCTTCCCATAGTGGGCCTCTTCACTCAACCTTTTTCCCAACCACTTGTTCCCCATTGGGAAGAGGAGAACATCCAGTTGGTGTAACTTTGCCGCAACTGTCAGTGGATTCTTCCCACGGGTAGGGTCGGCATCTGTCATGACTATGAGTCTGCAATGTGGGACGAAGGGTGAGACCAATCTCCCTCCAAAATCCAATGCCTTGGATAGATCCGTGTGCCCCCGCGGTCGGAGTGATAGAACCTTGTGCAGGAGGGTCAGTCCTGATATGTCATCCTCGAATCCCTTGACGACAAGCACCTCATCATTAAAGCTCACTATCGCAAGATCTTTCGGATCCACCAACTTCGCTAATGTAGCGACTGCCAACGCAGCCATGAGGAGTTTCTCTCCATTCATCGAGTACGATGTGTCTACAAGAAGCACAACCGGGTTCCGTGATTTCCTCCTCTCGAATACCCATGGAACTGTCCTAGTGGGGTCATCTAGATGGTGTTCAAGAGTGGAGTCGATATCTATCTCAAATAGTTCTTGTCCTTCCTTGATCGATCGCGACCTGTACTGTGGGAGACTGTGCACTTCACCCAACCTACCCTGGATGAAGTTGAGAACGAGCTTAGCTGCAAAGTCTCTCGACTTCTCGAAGAAGATCTTCGAGCTCCCGTCCATCCGTTTTCCGATAAGATCAATCTCATCGAATGCTCCCGTTGACAACTCATCCTCTAGGGAAACTACAGTCTTAGAGTCCTTCTCCTCGTCATAATCATCGTATATGGAAAGTATTCTAAATTCTTCCTCCTCCTCATTCAGAAATCCCATCTTTTTGATATCTTCAAGGAGTTGCTTCATTAGGTCTTCATGTTCTTTTTTTTTAAGGACTCTGAGAGGTCGGACAAAACATCTGAACCTAACGACTGCAGTACTGCCTCTATGATCTCAAGAAGGATCTCTTCTGCGGTGCTCAGAGGGTTCTCGATCCATATCTTGCCAGAAAATGCAGCGTTTGCCGAGTCGATTATTACCCCAGAATCGAAATGTCCTCGGATAGAAGCAAGGTTTTCTGCAATCTTGACAAAATCTGTCGCTCCTCTTACGGAGCTTCCTTGCCGTAACCTGTCGTCGTATCTTGTGGCCCTCCCTATCTTGACACCGATTTCGACGAGGGATGGATGGGCGTCCTCGATCTCATTCCTTACAATCTCCTTTTCCTCCTCCATGGTCTGGTAGTCCATCCTCACTCTGCAAAGTCGGTCAAATAGGGCTCTAGATAGTCTTGAAACTCCAGTGTCATCAAAAGGGTTCATAGCGGCTACAACCCTGAATGAGTCTTTTGCACGAATTACTCCGTATCTCGGAATGACGATCTCTTTCTCCTCCATTGCCCGTATAAGGGCATTAGTGGCATCTGGTGCAGCTCTGTTGAACTCGTCAATGTACAGTACTCCCCCCTGTTCCATTGCTTGGAAGAGCGGGCCTTTCTCAAAATAGTCTGGTTTGAACCCTTGCTCTAGTACCATGGAGGGATTGAAGGTACCTATCAATTTACTCGGAGTCAAGTCTGCCGAACCCTCTACGTGAAACAGGGGAAGATCCAGTTTAGATGTCACATACCTCAGTATTGTAGACTTAGATGTTCCCGGTGGTCCCTCGAGGAGAATGTGCTGTCCAGACAACAGGACGGACAGAATCAGCTCCAGTTCCTTTCTTCTGCCAACCACGACCTCAGAGCTGTCAAGTACCTCCGAGTAGCTCTTGTCCACAACCATGAATCTTCCTCCTATTATTTAATCCTGACTCTGCTTCTAGGCACGTCACAGATATATATCCTCAAAAAGTGGGGCGAGCTAGACCCTCATTGACTGACACAGATATACGTGGATATGGATTTATTGCCTTTCCCATTTTCGGGTGGGGACTTGCACCGATCTTTGTTCAGTTCGGGCTGCAGTACATCGATATTCTCACCTTCTTTTCCTATCGCTTTCTTCTCGCATTCCTTCTTACTGTACCCTATATTCTCGTAGCCAAGAGGCGGGAGGTATCGGTACTATTGAAGAATAAGTGGACCTATTTCGTAGCAGGAGCACATGCATGGGCAATCCTCGCCCAGTACTTCAGTCAACTGTACATCTCTCCCTCCATCTCTGCGACCATCTCCTACTCGTACCTGATCTTGGTTCCATTCGTCTCCGCGTTCCTCTTGACGACGGAGATGTCCAAGAAGCATCTTCTATTCGTTCTGCTCGCGATCGTGGGAGTAGTCCTTATGGTCACACAGGGAAACCTATCTGTCTTCAAGACAGATCTTAGGGGTATAGCCTTTGCAGCGTTATCTACTCTTGGATTCGCTTTCTATATCACCTCCGCATCCCGCCTCCTCAACCAAGAGGTGGAAAACGCAGATAGTGTTAGTTTATACATCATCATTATCGGGATCGTCTCAATCCTTGGAATCGGCTTGGCCTTGGGTTCGGGAGGTGATATCAACCCAGCTAACATTCCAACCGAAGGTTGGAAATACATAGGTCTCCTCGCATTATTCTCGACTATTATGGCCTACACTGCTTACATACAGTCACTCAAGTACCTCTCCCCTAACACCGCTTCGGTGCTCCTTCTCCTTCAGATTGTTATCCCATACCTAATTGAGGGTCTGTTCTTTGATGTCACGTACTCTCTTTGGGTCCTCGGGGGTGGATTACTAGTCATCCTCGCCTCGACATTGGTCATACTCAACTCGAAGGATTCCCTACATTGAGTTTTTTGACTTCAGGATTTCTGCCGCCACTGATACCGCAATCTCCTCTGGAGACCCATCGGATATTTGCAGACCAATTGGTGATTTGATGGACTGGAGAAAACTCTCTGAGATACCGCTGTTCAACAGCTCCCGGCTTAGCCTTGATAATTTTGCCTTACTCCCCATCAATCCGAGGTACTTGGGTCGGGACCCAGACCCGTACAGGCTGGTCAGGATTTGGATGTCAAATTTAATCCCATAGCTAACGACTGCAACATAGTCTTTTTCTCCCAGCTTCGTATTGAATTTGTTGTAGTCGATGACTCTCACTGCGTCCCCCATCTGCGTATGCTCAGGCAGATTACGGTGATCATAGACAGTTACCTTGAAAT
>JALWRB010000292.1 GCA_027077875.1 Candidatus Heimdallarchaeota archaeon | reverse complement strand
ACTTCAAGCTTGATGGGACCAAGCTCACTGTAAAGGGTAAATTGGGCTCGCTCGAGAAGGACTTTGGACACACTCGCATGCACTTCTTCCTCGAAGATGACAAGCTCCTGATCCGATCGTACTTCCCTAAGAGGGCAGAGAAGGCAACCCTTGGCACCGTGGTAGCTCATGTGAACAACATGATCAAGGGGGTAACCTCTGGTTTCAAATACTCGATGAAGATTGTCTATTCCCACTTCCCGATTAAAGTATCGGAGGACAAGAAGAACAAGATGGTCAAGATTGAGAACCTCTATGGTGGTCAGAAGCCGAGATTTGCAAAAATTACTGGTGACGTCAAGATACAGGTCGATGGTGAAAACGTCTATGTCTCTGGAATAGACAAGGAGGCCGTAGGACAAACCTGCGCCAACATCCAAGAACTTACTCGACTTAGGGGTAAGCGGAGGAAGTCCCCCAAGACCTTTATGGACGGTATCTTCGTCTTCGAACGTCACGGTACGATGGAATAAGTTTCTACAATTCACCAACTTATGCTCTATAACCTGTGCAAACGACCAAATTTTGCCATACTTTGAGCAAAGGAAAATTCAGAAATATGCAAGATTAATTAGGCCAGACATGTGATCGCATTCATGGTTGTACAGAACGTAACTGTCATCGGAACAGGTGCGATGGGTAGCGGAATAGCCTACGTGACCGCGGTAGCGGGTATGAATGTGACATTAGTTGATCAGAAGCAGGAGTTCATTGACAAGGGGATGGAGAGAATCCGAAAGATGTTGATGGACGGGATCGATAAGAAGAAGATGAGCCCAGCAGAGGGGGAGAAGGTTTTCCACCGTTTCAAGACAGAATTGGACATGGCTGCCGCTGTGAAGGATGCTGACCTCGTCATCGAGGCTGTCTACGAGAACATGGACGTCAAGAAGGAGATATTCAACAAGTGTTCTGCGTCTGCCCCATCGGATGCATTACTCGCCTCAAACACCAGTACCCTATCGATTACCGAGATTGCGAGCGTTGTCGAAAAACCAGAGAGAGTTCTGGGACTGCACTTCTTCAACCCACCGTCTGCGATGAAGCTCGTAGAGGTGATAAGGGGAGAGAAGACCTCTGACACCACGATTGAAGCTGCTCTTGCCTACGTGGACAAGTTGAACAAGACAGCAGTTGTTGCCAAGGACTCTCCTGGCTTCTTGGTTAACAGGGTGCTAGTCCCTGTCCTCAATGAGGCGGTGAAACTCCTTGATGAGGGTGTGGCTTCCAAGGATGATATCGACAAAGCACTGGTCCTCGGGGCTAACTTCCCTGTCGGTCCCCTAAAGCTGGCAGATTTTGTGGGGCTTGATGTAGCTCTGGCCTCCTGCAGGACACTTGAGAGAACGCTTGGTGAGGCATACACCCCATCTCCAAGTCTTGTCAGACTCGTGGATGAAGGCAAGTTAGGAATTAAGACTGGTGAGGGCTTCTATAAGTACTGAAAAGCCAACATAACCTGACTAGATCTCCAAAACATTAATGAATGATGCCCCGTTCAATGTACTCGTGAATGACATAGTAAGGGCTCTCCTTGCGCACAGGACATTTCGATCCTTTGATCCCGAAGCAGAAATTCCGGACGACGAGGTTATGGTAATCGTGAGGGCAGGGCAACAAGCACCTACTTCCTGTACGGGACAGATGTACACAGTCATCAACATCTCCCGAGAGAAGAGAGCTGAAGTGTTTAACCACTGTGGCAAGCAGAGTTTCGTCATGGAAGCATCCCACTTCTTCATCATCTGCGTCGATCTTCACAGACTGTTCGCAATCGTGGATCGAGTTGGGGGCACAAACAGGAAATGGCCTCTTGCGGCTCTGCAGATTGGGATATTCGATGCTGGACTTATGGCACAGAATATGACTATTGCAGCCGAGGCCATGGGGTATGGAACTGCGTTCTGCGGTTCGTGCGGTGACCGTCCAGAAGAGCTCATTGAGGTCTTGAAGCTCCCTAAGTACGTCGTTCCACTGACGGGGCTTGCGATTGGTGTTCCCACTGAAGATCCACCGACTCGACCTCGATTACCCACATCCATGGTATTCCACAAGGACGAGTATAGAGAGTACCTCATCGAAGAGCTCGAAGCTGGTATCGATGAGATGGATGTCTTCCTTAGGGCAGAGGGTTACTACAGTAAGTACAGCGGAAAGGAGGACTATGGGTGGCGTGATCACATGAAGAATAAGTTTGGGGGCAAGTGGTTGGAAACTGTCGAGAAACGGAGAAGAGAAGCCCTCCAAAGACAAGGATTTCTCTGATACAGGTCTTCACTTGAATCACGCTCTGTAACATTTAAGAAACACAGCAAGCCAAAGATACTTACAGTAAAAGGAAGTCGTTAATGATGGAAGAAAATCTGATTGGAGCAGTTATAGGGGAGACGAGTACGACTGAGCTCTCCTTCATAGTTGATGTAACCAAGACTAGGGAGAGACCTTTGCAGATGGGGGAGTACGTGGCCATAGAATTCGGGGAAAGGACAGCTATCGGGATAGTGACAGACCAGAGAAGGAGTAATCGGGAGATCATCGAGAGTTTAGCAAATTCTCCGACTGCCGTCACAAGAATGCTGAACCTCGCCATGGTCCCTGACTCAGAGGTGCTCATCGCTAGCGTATCGATACAAGGATTCGTTGATATGGTCAACGGGAGACCTAGAATCACCAAACCAAGGTATCCCACACTTCCTGGTGCCCGTGTATTCAGGGATCCGACCGATATCCTCACCATGGCTTTTGGGAACTCTGACCTCGAGATCGGGTACCTGAGGGGGAATCCTGATGTACCGGTACAGATTGACGTCAAGAACCTCGTCAGCAGGCACTTCTCTGTGCTGGCAGTTACAGGAGCCGGAAAGTCATACACGATGGGGGTGATCCTAGACGAGATCATGACTAAGTTTCCATCAGCGAGCATCGTGATCATTGATCCACACGAGGACTACTTCTACTTCAGGGATATCAGAAGGTATGCTAACAGGGTGACTGTCTTCACTCCAACGGGTGAACGGAACACCACACGCTTGAGGTTCAGGATCAGGAATTTCTCTAACAGGCAACTACGGGACATCATTGGTATCCCGTCCAACGCTTCGAGACAGATCGCTCTGTTCGACCAAGTGGTCAGTGAGTTTAATAGTGATCCGAACCAGCTGTGGGACTTTCAAGACTTGCGGAATACTCTCACCGGGATGATAGCAGACGAGGGGTTCAAGGAGAAAGAGCAGGCCAGGGGAATTATCAGAAGGCTGGGCTACTTTGCAGCAGCATCCTTCCTCGACCGGGAGCTTGAAATTCCTGTCTCCTCGAGGACAGAACCTGCACTCACATCTCCCGGGAAACTCACTGTGATCAATACTGGACTCCTCGAGCAGAAGGGCAAAGATGCCATGATCAACCACATCCTAAGAAGGATTTTTGATGCCGCAGTTCAGTGGAGACAGAATATAAATGAAGTGGAATCGGGGGAAGAGCCCACGCTTTTGGGTCCTGTCCTTGTTATTGTTGAAGAAGCACATCAATTTGCTTCTCCCAAGGAGAACACTGACTGCAAGAGGATTATCCAGCAGATTGCAGGGGAGGGAAGGAAGTTCGGTGTCGGTCTGGGAATAGTCTCGCAGAGACCAGGTAAGATAGATGAGAATGTACTTTCCCAATGTAACACACAGATCAACCTGCGCATAGTGAATCCCAAGGATCAAAGAGCAATCGAGAACGCCAGTGAGACCATGTCCGCTGATTTGATGAAGGATCTACCCGGACTGAATACTGGCGAGGCAATAATCACAGGCTCCGCCATCAGAATCCCTGCCATGATCTCTGTCAGACCCCTTGATGTTACACCATCAGGGACTGATATTGACATCACGAGGTTCTGGAGAGAAAATGAAGAAGAGGACTTTGACTACGAAGAAGAGGATGATCTCGAGGGGATGCTAGAATGAGGTTTGTGCACACAAGCGACTGGCATCTTGGGTTCAGACAGTACAACATTGAGACACGGTTCGAGGATTTCTCCAAAGCAGCAGGGAGGACAGTTAAGAGAATAATAGAACTGAAACCAGACTTCGTTCTCCACACGGGGGATCTCTTTCACGACAACAGGCCAACCTCTGGCTCAATTCGTGTTGCAGTAGCACTACTTCTCAAGCTCAAGCGTGCGGGCATCCCTGTCTACATGATCAGGGGAAACCACGATACGAGCGAGAATGTCAAAGGGGGGAGTATAATGCATCTTCTGCATGATTTAGAGTTAATCGAATTCGTGAACAACACGGTACACTCCTTCAAGGATATCGATATTGTCGGGATCAATTACCACCCGATCAAGACGCTGGAGAGGACACTAGATAAGTTGATCAGTAATAACAGAGAGCTGATAAGAAGCAAGGAGCGATTCACGATTCTCGCCCTGCACAACTTCGTGCAGGGTCAGCTCGATCATCACGAGATCCCGCTTACAAGGTTGTCCGATCTGGGATTCGACTACATCGGTGTCGGTCA
>JALWRB010000291.1 GCA_027077875.1 Candidatus Heimdallarchaeota archaeon | reverse complement strand
TATTTCTCCACCCTGTCCCTCCTCGCATTGGACGAGAGGACTTCAATAATCAGGTCGGGTGCTCCCTCCACGAACTTCTCCTTCACGATGGCACCTCTGCTTTTGCTGACGAAGAGGATATCGGGGACGACAAGATCCTCCTCGGACAGCTTGACGTCGGTCGGTGCTGCGAAGACAAACCCGAGGTCATCAGGCTCTATCACCCTCCACAGGAGGTAGTACAAGTTGCCGCATATTCTCTGATGTCTGGTAGATGGCGATGGAACGACAAATAATTCACCACAGGTCAGCTCGATCAAGGGACTTTCTGGCCACTCGGGCAGGCGTTGCACATCGCTGTGAGTGAAGTACAGTTTCCCGTCATCGGGGCGATACCTGATCTTATCAAGCCTGATCGAGATTGTCACATGCATGTATACGTCACTGTACTATTAATACCTGACTTATGCACCTTTACGGTGACTTTCCACCAGTGGTTTCTCTGTAATCTCAGTGTATCTTCAGATAGGAGGGGGCAATATGGATTCGATTGAAAGGGAGGTAAGCAATCCTATGCAGATTCCGGATTGGTCCTTTCATCGAGATATTTTCGGAGCTCGGATATCTCACTATCCGACAGAGCATCGAGAACTTCTTTCAGACCAACCTCCTCAATTACCGATTTTAGACCAACCTCCTCAATTACCGATTTTAGACCGATCTCCTCAATTACTTCGCTGAGTCCGACTGCCTCAACCACTTCCCTGATCCCGAAGAATTTTACTGCTTCCCTCACATTCTTTGTCAGGTTTGACATTTCTTCAGCAGATATTTCCATACGAAGCTCCTCGTAATAGAATACAGAAACGTACGATATAAACATTTACTCGATCTTGGTCAGGTTCTCTTTCCGCGATATTGTTCGGATAAAAGTCTTGAGCGTCTCACCACTGGAGAAAAATACGAGACCGTAGTTCTCTTCAGAGATAGGAAGATAATTGATAACGATGATGTACAGGGGGAACTCGAAGTGGAGGAGGAAGACACCCTGCTGGAGCACCTCCGCTTCAAATGTCTGGAGTACCTTCTTCGGAAACTGTGTGGTAATAGCCAATAGACCCACTTCTGCAGGAGGTATATTTCGGAGATTTGAGCTGAGGTAAAGAGCACGGTAGGCAATGAGTTTATAAAGGTGATTAAGTTTCAGGAGGTCATTCTCGCTCTTGTACTCGACGACAAGCCTTTTTGCCCCGCAGTGGTCGAGAACAGTCTTGATTGGGGTGAACAGTTTTAGGTCATCGCCATCTTTGAAGGTGAGGAAAAGGTCGATCTCGAGGGGAAGTTCCCCGACCTTCAGAGCACTCTGTGCCTTCACCCCATTGTCAGAGAGCAGTTTGGTCAAGTACTCCTTGAATCTCGCATCCTTGGCCATGGAACTATAAGTGCGATATACTGTGTCAAAAATTCATGGAGAAGGGGCAGATCGACAACCCTTATATCAGCGTAAAGACCGGTGCCATTGTGGGACGTGTACTGGGTACCATAGTCATCCTGCTGATCATCTCCGCACCCTTCCAGACCGCGTTTGTGCAACCGGTCTCTGCTGTCCGTAGCGGGGAGAGCCGCAGCTATGACACCGTCTTCCGCACCTCACGATTCAGCCGAGAGATCTATACTTCTGGCTCGGAGTCCAGATCACCGTCGGTGGAGACGGACGCCTCGGGAGAGATCGAGGTGGAGTTCCAGAAGTTCGTCGATCTGGCCCCCTTCGACATCCCCATCCCGTCGTACTACATGACAAGAGGGAACAGCACTATCAACTTCACACCGAGCAAGACGGTCTATAACTACAATGATGCACTGGCCTTTATGTGCGTGGGGCTATCAGCTAATTTGATCCTCCCATACTGGGTTGGCGACACACAGGACGAGTGCGTGCGGCAGAACCTGTACTCCTCCATCCTCACTCCCCTCTACCATCCCTCCGATTTCCCGGACAACAGTGAGTTGGTGCGTGCGGTCTCGCAGGACAATATGCACACTGGTGGCAGTATTGTGCTCTCACTGTCTGATATGGCGGCCATCTTTGGAGACTATGTCTTCGTGGACAGCGATCCCTATACCTACAACTACGAGTTATCTCTGAGCAAGAGTCTGCAGACCATTGGGTTCTCCCTGAGGACATGGTTGGATGTCAACCGCACTGAGCTGATCTCCGAATTACTGTCATTGAGTACTCGGCCAACAGTCTATGGGAAGTTGGAGACCACGAAGGAGATCAGGTACAGCAGGCAGAGTGGCTGGATGCTCACATATGCATTCAGTGTGGAGTACGAGTTGATAACAGGAGTGGGTGGCATCTCCAACGTCCCACCGCTGATGTCGGATCAGGACAACATCACGGTCAAGGTGGTCAACACCTCCAACTCCTTGTTCGACATCCTGCCGTCACTGACCGTTTGGACTCTGGCATTCGTGGTAGCAGCAGTGATCATTCTGGTGATCCTTCGGATCAGGAGGAGAAAACGCAAGGGAAGAGAGGAACTGTATCCCGAGGAGTAAAACGTGCACAAAAAAGGGAATATACATTCCTGTGACACCGTTTGATGGAGATAACTCTTAAGAACTTTACGCGACATGCAAGACTATGGGTAGATGGTTAGCCGTCGGAGTGGTCATTTTACTATTCACGCAGTCCGTCTCGGCGATAGAGCCAGGGATAGAACGCACGTACAGGTACCACAGAGAGATAAGCACAGGAGAGACCGAGATCTATCGTGATCAACCAGAGGTCTATAACATAGGGGTCGGAGGGAGGGGGAACGGTCCGCAGAAGGTGGAGTTTCGGCAGTTCGTCGAGAGTGACAACTTCGATGTCCCCGTCCCCCAGTACTATCTTGACGATTTCGGGGAAGGCAAACTGGTGGTGGTGGACACCCCTGTGATTGGGTATAGTAACTCTGCAGACAGAACATGCCCAAGTATCTCAACCGGGACTAACTGGACTTTTTACAAACCGGTCATCCCCTACTGGATGGGTGAGAATATGGAGAGTTGCCTCAGGGAGAACATGTACTCTGCCTCGCTCACCCCAGTTTTCAGCCCAGAGACCTTCCCACAGAACGAGACGATAGCAAGAAGGGTAGCCACGGAGGAGAGCCCTGACATCTCGGTGGAGCAGCCCTTCACACTTGGGGGTATGGACGAGCCTGTCTTCACGTACAGGGCACGCCTCAGTTTCTTCCCAGGAGAAGACAGGGTCAGATACTCGCTGACTGCAGGGCTCGATGTCGACCGGTCGAAGCTCGTCTCCCGGATGTTCACTAAGAGCTCTCTCCCCAGTGCCTTCGGAGTGTGGGAGGTCTCGCAGGAGGTAGAGTACGACCAGAAATCAGGGTGGATACTTTACTACCAAGATAACCTGACCATGGAGTACATCCACCCGTCCAACACGAGTTCCGTTCTTGTAGGTGAGTACAGGATGCACTCTTTCACCTTGGAATACCGCCCGACCTACCTCGCAAGTATTCCCTTTACCGAGATATTCATTGGTTCGATATCGGTATTTGCCCTCCTCCCGATCCTCGCATTCGTCCGGAGGGTAAGGAGGAGGAGGGTGGTTCCAGAGATAGAGATGAATCTCTACCCCGAGGATGAGATTCACGAGTAGACGCCAAATACTAGAATACACGGTGTTCCATGGAAGTTAACCGATCAGATGATCGAATATATCCTCTATCGGCCTGTGCCTTTCGAACGATTCAAAAAACTTGATTCTATGACATCTATATCGAGCCAAACAAATTATTCCCCAAAACCACCAGAAGATACATACTGCTCAAATGACCATTGATTGAGTTGCAATCTTTGTGTGCCACTCATATCCACATGAGCAGGGTCTCCAAATGCCCAGAATTTACTTGCATATAATCTAATCGAGAACTCGACATAATACCAAGTATTGATTCGACTATTTGCAAATCCAGGTGTGGATATTACGTAATTACCATTCTTATTGGTAGTGATCCTTTGTGTAACTGAATCAACTACAGTCGGACTGGAATCTGCATAGTGTATTACCTTCACAGTTATTTCTGCAAATGTTGTCCCATCTGGTGAGAAATTAATGTTTAGAAAATAATTCACCGTTGCACGATAAGTCTCGTAGTATTCTGGATTGTATCCATAATATCCTCCTTTTTCCCGACTATTGAATATCCATGCGTAATCAAGAATACTAAGAGTAGTATAAGCCCATTCTTCGGCGTAAAGTAATCCACTATCCGCAGAATCAGTGTCTTGACTAAAAGTATTAAGCCCACCATGAGAATTTCGAACCCAACCTACGTACGAGTTGTTATAGTCATCGTATCTCACCAAAGTCCAGTACCAGTACGCCTGAGTTGGTAATAGTGCAACGGAGACTATGCTCATCAGCAATAGAATGCTAATGCTTTTAGCTTTTAGAAAAATGACTTTTCTGCGCTATTGATTAGCTTTTTTTTTGATTAAATAAACCTAACGTTTATTACTTAGGGATTTGCGAGCAGAGTTGAGAATGATCGACGTAGCAG
>JALWRB010000290.1 GCA_027077875.1 Candidatus Heimdallarchaeota archaeon | reverse complement strand
TTCAGTATATCAGGTCCTATCCTCCCGCTCTTTCTCATGTGGTCATCATATAGATCGGTCCACCTCTGTGAATCAGTTATTGTCGTTCCAACATAGTTGAGGGTCGCATATACAATACTTGCTCTCCCTAAGAGTTCATGAAGTCTGTCTGGTGGAAGAACGTCCAGCAGGGCATTACAAATCACTGCACCTTCAAAATGCTCTACCTCGAACAGGTCCCTGTTCTCATACCTGAAGGTGATGTTCTGACGTCCTCTTACCGTGACTGTTTGACCCATGACTTCAACCTCCTCTCCCAGTCTTCTGAATTGATCTGCGATGTGCTGGATTCCCCGAGCAATAATCCCGTCGTTGATCTCAACAAGTACAAATTCCATTGGCTCCTCTATATATTTCGAGATATAGAGGGCGTTGTGCCCAAAACCAGCCCCTATGTCGTAGATTCGTTCAACCCTGTGCTGAGAGCAGTACTGGAGAAAAAGTTCCATAAGCTCACCATCCCTCGCTCTACGGTCGTATTCACTCCTGAGGAACAACCAATCAGTACTGAAGGTTACTGGGTCACCCCCGAGTTCTAAGATAACTGCAGCAAGTTTCTCTGACTGCTCCTTCCATGTCGGAAGTTCGGACCCTCTCGCACGGCATCTATCGGAAAGGTTCGTCCAAGTTTTCCCATTGTCACACAATCGCTGTATCTGGGTTGCCATCTCTTCTATGGTATTTACAAGTACCCCAGTATCGCCAATCGTGTGAGGTAGATTACCTGATGCTAATGCGATTGTTGGAAGACCGAAAACCATAGCCTCGGATATGGCAATCCCGTAGGCCTCGAATTTTGAGAATGAGAGCAACAAGCTAGATCTTCTGTATAGCTCACACAGATCCTCAAGGTCGAGTTCCCCCACAAACCTTATCCGATCCTCCAGTTCTCTCTGCCTGACCATTGAAATCACGTTTTTGCCATAGTCATTTGTCATTGCGCCCGCGAAAGTTAGGGTGTACCTATCTGGTAACATCTCAATCAGATCCAATCCTCTGATCTGATTCTTCAATGGGGTTATCGCTCCTACGCACAGGAGGGCAAATTCGTTCCGTGTAGCTGGTGGACTGTAGTCTGCAACGTGGTCTATACCCGGAATTATCAGGGCACTATTCGAAAAATATTCCTGAAGTATTTTTCCAGTGATCACATTCGCTGTGATATTCCGGTGGTGACATTCTTCGACACCGAACTCCACCGATGGGAGGAAGTGCCGGAGAACGATAACTTTTGGAAATCGATCAAGTTCACTGCACAGGGCTGGGAGGAGAAGAGAATCGATGACCACGATATCCTTCTTTCCAAATTCTGGAAGATTTCCTGAATCGACGACCGAGGGGAAATCCCCTTCAAGCCAAATTATCTGGTATGGAATATCCAACCACTCTATAATCATCTCGTTATAGAGAGTCCCACCACTGAGATTCTGTGTCCTAGGTAGAAGGAAATAGAGGGTCATGTGATCACTCTGGAATAGGACGCCCACATCCGGGAGGTCTCCCACAAAACAACTCTGACCCTAGATATGTCATTGCCCTTCCCAGCTACTTGTTTGATAACCTCCTCGCAGATGTACCTTGCAAGGTATTCGGTGGTGGTGTTCATCCCATCAAAGGTCTCCACCTCGTCCAAATTCCTATAGTTTAGCTTCGCAAGAACGCTATCCAGCACTTGCATTGCAACGCCTAGATCTAGAACGATTCCTACATTGTTCAGTCTATCTGCCGAAATGGCCAGTTCCACTTCGTAGGTTGCCCCGTGAAGATTCTGTGCTGGTCCAAATACTTCCCCCTTCAGGGAGTGTGCAATTGAAAGGTCAGATCGAACACCAATCTCGAACATATGCTATTTTGTATCATTCAGTTCTTAAAACTCGCTTGGAAAAGATGTCTCCAGAGTAAGTATTTTTTAAATCAACTCCAGATTTGGACTTACGAGAGGAGATCTTAGTTTGATAGAGACCCGCGCCCTATGGATCACAGCTCCCAAGAGAACAGAGATCAGGGATGAATCTGTCCGAGCTTCACACGATATGGTGACGGTTAAGAGTGTCTACTCTGGCATCAGTACGGGTACTGAGCGACTGGTTTTTTCAGGTTCAGTCCCAGTTGAACTTTATACCCAGATGAAAGTGCCCTACCAGAGAGGTTCCTTCGCCCTCCCGATCAAGTACGGGTATAGCCTCGTCGGTGAGGTCGTGGATGGGGAGAATGACGGAAGGTACGCACACGTCATGCACCCTCATCAGGATATGGCTGTTATTCGCCGTGAGGACATTACCCTACTTCCCAAAGGGATGGGAGCGAGAGAAGCAGTGATGATTAGTAACCTCGAAACTGCACTGACGGGTATATGGGATTCCAAGATAAGTATCGGTGACCGTGCCGCTGTCATCGGTTACGGGGCGATCGGTGCTCTCGTGACATCCGTTTTAAAGCTCATGAACATCGAGGTGGATGTCTACGAGGAGTCACAAGATAGGGTCTCTTTCATCCGAGGATGTAGGGTGAACCCCGATGACAACGGTTATGACGTCGTCTTCAACTGCTCCAGCTCCGGGAGGGGTCTCCAGAAGGCAATCGAGATCTCAGGATATGAGGGCAGGATAGTCGAGCTCTCGTGGTATGGTACCAAGGACATTAACCTAAATCTCGGGGGTTCTTTTCACACTCAGAGGAAGCAGATTATCGCCTCTCAGGTGAGTAACATTCCCTCCGACCGATCTGGACGGTGGGATCATAAAAGACGTAAGGAGGTCTGTATTGCGCTTATACAAAAGATCCATCTTCCAATGCATGAGGTCAGCTTCCATGAACTTGACACCGAGTATGGTGAGATACTCGAGTCCAAAGCTCATCTGATCTCTGTGGTAAAGTATTAATCTCAGCTACAGGAGGAGAAGGACAACCATGATGACCTCGATCACCTTGGTCACCATACCTATCGGTTGCTGGAGACCTGATGCTCCCCAGACGACAAAGTACGCGATTATCGTGACGATGGTATAGACAAGGAGGAGCATCTTGACCTTGCTGGACATCCCCTTGACCATCATCTTCTGGGAGGTAGGTAGGGGCAATTTCATAGGGTGGTAGCTCGCCACGAGGATTACGAAGAATCCGGCTCCGTTGAGGAAGAGAATCACACCCAAGAAATCGAATTTGGTCGCCATGACCAGCACTCCTACGAGAAGATGGATCACTGCTGTAAGCACTGTCAGAATCTTTATCGGTTTGTCGTATTTCGAGTCAAACATTAAGCTGACAACACCTGGGATATTTTAAATGTTCAGTCTTCTGAGAAGGGTATATAAGGAAGCGAACCTATTTCAAGGAGTGGGTTCCAAAGGCATCAATGACATTTAAGTTCGAGACCAGAGCAATACACGCAGGACAGGAAGCAGACAAGGAGACTGGTGCGGTCATCCCCCCGATCCATATGAGCTCAACCTTCAAGCAGGACGGTGTGGGTAACCACCGTGGCTTCGAGTACAGCAGAACTGGAAACCCCACACGCAATCAGTTCGAAGAACTCATGGCATCGCTTGAAGGAGGTAGGTACGGACTTGCTTTCGCCTCAGGTTCTGCCGCGACTGCAACAGTGCAGTTGATGCTGAACGAAGGAGAT
Source organism: Candidatus Heimdallarchaeota archaeon (assembly GCA_027077875.1). Lineage (GTDB taxonomy): Archaea > Asgardarchaeota > Heimdallarchaeia > Heimdallarchaeales > Kariarchaeaceae > S139-21. Next base: position 901 of record JALWRB010000290.1, on the reverse strand, counting down.
CATGTCATCTGTGGCGATGATGTCTACGGTGGGACATTTAGGTTCTTCGACAAGGTCATGAGAAGATTCGGTGTAGACTACACATTCGTCGACACCACCGACCCGGTCAATGTGAGCAATGCCATTCAGGAGAACACCAAGCTCGTTTGGCTGGAGACACCCACCAATCCACTGCTTAAGGTCTCCGATATCAGGGCCATCACTGATATAACCTCCAAGCACGGTATCATGTCGTTGGTTGACAACACCTTCGCCAGCCCGTACAACCAGTCGCCCCTCGATCTGGGTGCCTCCATGGTGCTGCACTCCACGACCAAGTACATAGGTGGACACTCGGACCTCGTGGGTGGTGTGGTGGTCACCAACGACGAGAACATCCACGAGCAGCTGAGGTTCCTGCAAAACGCTGCAGGAGCTGTGCCCTCACCCTTTGACAGCTGGCTGGCTATGCGGGGTATCAAGACTCTGGCTGTGCGCATGGAGAGGCACGCCATGAACGCCTCAAGACTCATTGAATACCTGCTTGAGAGACCTGAGGTTGCCACGGTCTATTACCCTTTCCTCGACGACCACCCGAACTCCCAAGTCGCAAAAGAGCAGATGAGGACTGGAGGAGGAATGATATCCTTTGATCTGAAGGACGGAAAGAATGCCGCGTACAACTTCCTCAAGGGCCTCGAACTGTTCACTCTCGCTGAATCTCTCGGTGGAGTGGAGAGCCTGTGCGAGTACCCACCCGACATGACCCACGGATCTATTCCCGAGGAGAGAAGAGCAGAGATCGGGATCAATCCGGGACTCGTCCGACTGTCGGTCGGCATCGAGAACGTGGACGATCTCATCGCCGATCTCGAGAAAGGTTTTGCAAATCTCTAATCGTGGTATTCTCGGAGAACAAGTT
>JALWRB010000289.1 GCA_027077875.1 Candidatus Heimdallarchaeota archaeon | reverse complement strand
GTCTTCCAGAGACAGGAGGACATTGTGCAAGGTGTGGAGTCGGGGTTGCTCACCTTCGGCATAGCAGGGCTGGATCTCGTCCGAGAGCTGGTGCAGAGCGATGGAGTTGTTGTGGCCCACGACGGGCTGGGATTCGGTCGCTGCACCCTCGAAGTGGCTGTTCCTGAGGAGTGGGGCATCGACCGAGTGGGAGAACTGCCAGAGAGGAGACTGCGGGTGGCCTCAAAGTTCCCGAACCTCACCCGTGAGTTCTTGGAGGCAAGGGGGATAGAGTTCGACTTCGCGGTAGGAGCGGGGACGCTCGAAGTCTCTCCTGCTCTGGGCTACTCTGACATCATCGTCGACCTTGTTTCCACGGGGAAGACACTTGCGGACAACAGGTTGGTCCGGTTAGTGGACGGTCGGATCATGGAGTCCCAAGCGACGTTCTTGATCAATCGGCAGAGGCTCGCTGACCCCGTGATCCTGAGAGTGGTGCGCAGGCTCTTGGAGTTCTTCGAGGGCACGCTCCGGGCGCAGAGCTACGTATCTGTACACGCCAACATGAGAGGATGTCCCGATGACGTCACGAAACAGCTCATCGACGAGGGGCTACAGGGTCCCACGGTATCGGCCATCGGGGGCACCACAGACTGGTTTGCCATCCACATCGTCGTCGAGAAACGGCAGCTCTCGGAGACCATCGACCGGATCAGGATGGCTGGGGGGTCGGGCGTCGTTGTCAGTCCCGTTCTCTACATATTTGAGGAGGAGCCTGAGCGTTTCAGCAGACTGAGGAGGATTGCTCAGGAGGTGGCTCTGTGATCGAGCCGAAAGGCATTGTGAAGAACCTCGATCCCTACGTCCCACCGCTAGAGAGCAGGGGGGACACGGTGAGGCTTGACTTCAACGAGTTCCCCTATCCACTCCCACCCATGGTGGTAGAGGAGTTCAGGAAGATACCCGAGCGGGTCATCAGATCCTATCCTGAGTACAGCAGGGTGAACAGGGTGGTGAGTGAATTCTTCGGCAGTGACCAGTTCGTCCTCGTCAACGGGCTGGACGACGGGATCATGTTGCTCACGAGAACATTCCTTGACCGTGGGGATACCGTACTGGTACCCGTCCCCACTTTCCCTATGTACGCCTTCTACGCACAGCAGATGGGGGCGGTGGTGGAGGAGATCGAGTATGGACAAGATCTGTCATTCCCTTACGATGCGTTGGTAGATGCACTCGCAGGAGGAGCGAGGATGGTCTTCATCTGCTCTCCGAACAACCCGACGGGAACAGTAGTATCCATGGAGTACATCAGGGACACCGCGAACCGATTCCCACAGACTGTCTTCATCGTGGATCAGGCATACGTCGCCGGTCGTGAACTACCACCTGTTGGCGATAACGTGGTCATTCTCCGCACCTTCTCCAAGGTTTTCGGACTGGCGGGACTGCGGGTGGGCTGTGTCTTCGGAAGCCCGGAGGTCATCGCCTCACTCAGGCGGATGGCTTCCCCCTACGCGGTTAACTCTGTGGCAGCGTGGATGGTGGAGAAGGTGATAGAGCACGCAGATGAGTTCGAGAAGGCATGGGCCAGAACCGAGAGCACCAGACAGTACCTGAGCTCGGAGATACAGGCACGGGGATTCGATACTGTTCCGAGCTCCTCAAACTTCGTTCTTGTCAACTTCGGTGCTGTCAATAACTATATCTACCGGTGCTTACAAAGCGAGGGGATACTGATCCGGGACCAGTCCAGCAAAGCTCTTCTCGAAGGGTACAGCAGGATATCCGTAGGTACGCGGGATCAAGTCGACGACCTGCTCGCCTTGATCGATGGTGCCCTTACTCAACCGACCTACCTCTTCGATATGGACGGGGTTCTGGTCGATGTCAGCGACTCCTATATGACTGCGATTGTCTCGACAGTCAAGAGGCTCAGTGGAGAGGAGGTCTCCTTTTCTGACATCGAGAGGGTCAGGGTAAGGGGTGGCTTCAACAACGACTGGGATCTGAGTGAGGAACTGCTTCGGGAACTTGGATACACTGTTGAAAAATCAGAGATCATCAGCGTCTTCCAAGAGTACTACCTCGGGGACTTCGACGGTCTCATCCTCCGTGAGACACTCCTGCCATCGAGGGAGAAGCTGGAGGAATTCAGAAGATACAGGACGGGGATAGTGACCGGTCGCCCAAGGGTAGAAGCGGAGTTCACACTGGAGAGATTCGGCATAAGGGATCTCTTCGATGTCGTCGTGTGCATGGAAGACGTCGAGCAAGGGAAGCCAAGTCCAGACGGCATACTGATGGCAGTTTCAGATCTAAGAGCTTCCAAGGTAACGTACTACGGAGACACAATTGACGACGTCGTCGCCGCCCGGGCAGCAGGAGCAGAGCCCGTGATCATCACGGAGAACCCGTCACGCTTTCCGGGAATTAGAGCTGTCGGGTCGATTAACGAGGTGAGGATATGAGGATCGGGAAGTACTCTCGGGAGACGAGAGAGACGAGCATAGAGGTCTCGATCGACATCGACGGGACCGGGTTGTCCAACGTGGACATACCCATAGGATTCCTCGGTCACATGCTCGAAGCCCTTGCCAAGCACGGGCTGTTCGACCTTGACCTGAAGGTGACCGGTGATACTGAGGTGGACTCTCACCACACGGTGGAGGACACTGGGTACGCACTCGGTATGGCTTTCAAGGAAGCACTGGGAGGAAGGTTCGGCATCGAGAGAGCGGGGAACTTCCTCTATCCCATGGACGAGGCACTCGCCCAGTGCGCCGTCGATCTCTCGGGTAGACCCTACGTGATCTTCAGGGCAGAGTTCCAGTACCAGTACTGCGGTAGCTTCGAGACCGCATTGACCAAGCACTTCTTCGAGGCATTCGCACGTGGATCAGGGGCCAATATCGCCATAGTGCTTCTCGCAGGCGAGATAGATCACCACAAGATAGAGGCAATCTTCAAAGCTTTCGCCAAGTCCTTGAGGCTGGCGTGCCAGCTCAATACACGGATAGGAATGCCAAGCACAAAGGGAGGTCTGGATCTGTGATAGGCATCGTTGACTACAACATGGGGAACATCCGTAGCGTGAGGAATGCACTCCTCCGCATAGGCGAGGAATGCACGACTGTCAGGACACCGAATGAGATCGAACAGATGGACGCAGTAGTCCTGCCCGGAGTGGGAGCATTTGGGGCGATGATGCGTCACTTGGACAAGCTCAGAATCAGAGACAGTTTAGTGAATTGGATAGAGGACGGCAACAAGTTCCTCGGGATCTGCTTGGGCTACCAGGCACTCTTCGAAGAGAGTGAGGAGAATCCCGGTGTGAGCGGGCTGGGAGTGCTCAGTGGGAAAGTCATGAAGTTCCGTCAGGGGAGGATTCCACAGGTCGGATGGAACAGGGTCACACCGGTAGGGGAGTCCATCATCCCCGAGGGAAATTACTACTTCGTCAACTCCTACTTTCCCCAACCAGAGGAAGAGAAGGTGGCTGCCACCACCTCGTACCACAGGGAATTCGCATCAGCAGTATCTACCAAGAACCTGCTTGCCACACAGTTCCACCCCGAGAGATCCGGAGAGCTTGGGTTGGAACTACTCAGGAGGTGGTCATGTGCTTAGCCGGAGGATCATTCCCTGCCTCGACGTCAATCGTGGAAGGGTGGTTAAGGGCATCAACTTTGAGGGGCTAAGAGACGCAGGTGATCCCGTGGAGCTCGCGGCGAGATACTACAAGGAGGGAGCAGACGAACTGACCTTCCTCGACATCTCGGCCACCAAGGAAGGAAGGGGTACAATAGGAGAGCTGGCAGCAGCGGTCTCGGACAGGGTCTTCGTGCCATTCACAGTAGGAGGTGGAATCCGTTCTGTCGAGGATGCCCGAAACATTCTCAAGAACGGTGCAGATAAGGTTGCGGTCAACTCTGCTGCCATAGCAAACCCCTCACTCATCACCGAGATAGCCGAGGAATTCGGGTCGCAAAGCGTAGTCGTGGCCGTCGATGTCAAACGACGAGGGGAGAACTGGACGGTCTATGCCAAGGCTGGTGAGAAGGAGACCGCACTCGACGCCCTTGAGTGGTGCGAGGTGGCCCAGTCCAAGGGTGCTGGAGAGATACTCCTCACCTCGATAGACAGGGACGGCACCAAGATCGGATTCGACCTTGAACTCTACACCGCCGTGAGAAGACGACTGGGCATCCCGATCATTGCATCAGGAGGGGGAGGCTCGGTCGAATCGTTCGTCGAACTCTTCGAGAACACAGATGTGGATGCCGCTCTCGCAGCGTCGATCTTCCACTTCGGACGAATCTCTATCCCCCAGCTCAAGCAGCAGCTGAGGGAGAGTGGTGTGGAGGTGAGGTTGTGATCATCCCAAGCATCGATATCATGGACGGTAAGGCAGTACAGTTGGTCCAAGGAAGGAGGAAAGTACTGGAGGTCGAGAATGTCGAGCAACTGGCACGCAGATTCAATCGTTACGGGGAGGTCGCTGTCATCGATCTTGATGCTGCACTCGGGACGGGGGACAACTCACAGCTTATACAACGTCTGGCACGAATTGCTGAGATCAGAGTCGGTGGTGGAATA
>JALWRB010000288.1 GCA_027077875.1 Candidatus Heimdallarchaeota archaeon | reverse complement strand
TTTGGAGAACGCCCGTGAGAAGCAGTGACGCCACAGGGAGTGGTCGACCACAGAGCCGAATATGCTCTCGAGATCCAGGATTCCGCTGGAGAACTGATCCCTGATGTCCCCAATGATCGCGGAGATGACTTCCTCGAACTCATGCCCCTTTATGTCACGGAGGAACGCGTCGGAGTAGTTATCCAGACCTTTGTGGTGGTGCATGAGAACCGAGAGTGAAGCGATGGCACTCATGAGTGTCTCAAGCCCCTCAGGGATTTGCCCCATGGGTTCAGCATCTGAATCTCCACCGTTCACAATCCCACGTACCATGGTATTGAGATCAGGAGAATTATCACTCTCCATGGACCCGAGGATTAGCGTATTGTCCTCGATCCGAGCGTACTTTAGAAATTCTCTGAGCAGCAGCCATGAGAACAGCCCTCCGATCTGCGCGTGGAAGGAGAACGGGATACATTTGTCTTCCAGCTTCGGTCTCTTCCTGTCCTGAACATGCAGGATCTTCTGCTGGAAGGGACGATTGAGCTTCCCGAAGTCGTGTATACCCACGGTGAATCTCAGGTAGAGGTCGAGGAACTCCGGGTCTATCTTGATCTGTTTCTCGCCCTCGATGTAGAAGATGCGGGTTCTTTCCAGCGCAGACACCATCTGATCTGCTGAGTTCCGGAGGTGACGGAAGAGCGACTGGTAGGGTCTGGCGATATAGTCATGAGGAGTAAAGTTGTTGCAGTCCAATACGTACCCTCCTATTCTGATGGGGGAACTCTTGAATAAAAACCTTGACCATGCATTATGGTTTGTACATGACATGTAACAAATGATTTCTTTGCTGGAAGATATTGATGAGCAGAGAGATTTAGTTCGAGGGGGATTTGCGGAGAAATTCCATCTTCGCAGCCTCGTCGATACTGATGAAGTTCTCCTTCTTCAAAGCCTCCTTGAGTTCTTTACGGAGCTTCTTTTGGTGGGCAATACGCACTTTCTTATAGATTTCTTTTTTAGATATTTTTGAATAGTCATCTTCCTTAATCGCGTGATTTATTACATCTTTCTCCTGCTCACTAAGATCTGAGTCCTCAAGCCGGAGCTTGATCTTCTCCAGTTGACCGATCTTCCCTCTCCGGTAGTCCTCTATCTTCAACAGTTCGAAGTACGCCACTCCAAAGTCGAAGATATTACCATCCTCCCTTATTTTCTGCCAATACTTACTTATACCATAAATCCTACCCTCTTTTTCGAGTATTCCGAATGACTGTAAAATATTTGCCTGAACCTCTCTGTTCTGACCTCGTACCCTAATTGTGAAGGTAAATTCAGATCCCGGGGGAAAAACATAAAGTATTTCTGTCCCATGACCCTTTCCAATGAAGTATTCTGGTACTACTCCCTTGGTCATCTTTGCATCACTGAAATCTACCTTGGATTTGCCTACCTTTAATGATCCATAGATTTTACAGATATGACATCTATTTTTTGGATCTATTTTTTCATCTATATCAAAAAGTTGCTGATGTGTCCTTGCTTCTATGTCAAGTTTGTCCGAAACAATGTAACACACTCTAGGGGAGCTGTAGAGCTCGTACCTACTCCGTGAGAGTCCCCGTAACGTAGAGCCTGGGATAAAGTACGAGCCAGAATACTGAACAGGGTATTTAGTAGGCACTAGATTAAGAGTGGAAGCGATTTGTTCTAAGATGGTGGTGTCTTTCATATCTGCGGTCATTAACATCACTTTTAGCCTTTTTGAATCGGGGTAGCTCTCCAAACCACTACCTACGAAACCGTACGTTTCCAACCTCATTCTTACAGTAAATATGGTTAGCTCTGTCATTTCGATGTCTCCTTTATGTACTCCTTGAGGAACTTCTCCGTATTTTTAACCTTCCTTGAGCTGACCTCAAGTCCCTTATAACTCTCCTCACGAGACACCTCAACACTTACCAGACCGAAGCCCTTGCTGGTATATGCGCCAAGAGAGAGGAGGCCGGAATGGAGAGCATAGAGTGCACCAGCTATGAATCTGACCAACTCCTTATCTGCAGATATCCGAATGGATCCCCTAAATACATAACCGTGGGGTACATAGAGGATGGGAAAAAGAGCTCTCTTATAAACCGAACCATTCTCTCTTGAAATCGCGGTACTTGTTCGAGTTAAGATAGGGACAGTAGTGTCGGGGATGAAGTCCGAGATGCTGCATTGACCCTTCATAGCAGTCGAACCGAATAGGACACATGCACCACAGAGCCCTTTTTCCTTTTTCCTTCGTTTGAGAATAAGGTGTTTCATGATCTCATGGTTGCTCAGACTTGAGAGTTTGACTGCCTTTCCATTGTGCACTACCTTCTCTATCCGCTTCCCACAAGTATTTTTTCGGTCAAGTGGATCACATGCATACCAGTTCTTGGCCGATTTCATCATTCTCTCGACCTCACTCCGCAACACACCCTTCAGTGACGAACCAGGAATGAATGCACGTTCCTCACCATCGATAAGGTAGCGCATGAGAGGCTTCCCCTCCTTTCTACCGAGATCCTCCCCTGATTTGATGTTCAAAGGCCCCTTAGTCTCTATGTTGATCCTCCACACAAGTTCCTCTGCGCTATCGAAGAATGTACGCACAAATCACACCTCCTCGATCTTCAGGTCATTGCCCTCAGCTTTCACGGCATATTGCTGTTTCTTCACGAAGCTATCCTTAGATGGCAGGAGAACCTCCATTCGTAGATCTTCTAGAATAACGTCACCTAGTCCCGAGGTGGATTTCCTCCCTAAAGAAATTGATCCACTCATAAGCCGGTTAAGGATGTACCACAATGCCTTACTTCGTGTATCTTCCGAGCTCTGGGTTCCATCAGGGGAAATAAGGTTGATGTTGTCTACGACCATCGTGAACCCAAATTTCTGGGACGGGTGAATTACCTCTAGGTTGTAGAGAGCACCAGATTGTGCAGTTCCAAGGGTTCGGTTGATTGCCACACCTGGTTTTACGCCCACATGTACGGTATCATTGACTGTAAGACAGTCTCTCAATCGAACGTGTCCGGCCAAGTTCATACCACCAAAAATTCCACAGACCATACAGTAGTCCTCATCAGTATCCTGCTTTGGATCACAGACATTTGGGATCTCGCAGACCCTTTCCCCTATTGACCTGAAGACCCTCTCAACCTCTGAGCGTAGAACGCCCTTAACGGACGACCCCGGAAGGTAGGGGATTTCCTCACCACCGATCTTGATTCTTGCGACCGGGTTGTCGACGATATCACTCAGGTCAGCTCCACCGATGTTTAGACCGGACTGAAGTCTCAGGTTACCACGGATAATAGTCTGTGAGGTGAATGTATCGAAGTCACAGTACCTCATGACTTCACTTCCTTCAGGAAATCATCGAGGGAGGCGATTTTCCCCCGAGGTTTATTCTTCTTATCAAGAGCCTCAAAGGCCCATTTGACAAACGTGAGATATTCCACCGCTTCAGAGGGGCCCTCCTTCGTGCCTAGGAGTTGGTTGAAATCGTCCAGCATCTTGGATCCGAAATCGCGACTTATGATGGTCACCTTTTTGGTAGATCTATTCATCTGTCTTGAAATGAAGAGCATTAGTTTTCTCAACCCATAATCGGTCTTGTCCGACTGAATGAAGTTGATTAGGTTGTTGATCTGTGACTTTGCCTCCTTCGCATCTTTCACTGCGAGAGAAGCGGCTTGGATTGCGTTGTCGATTAGTTCGTCTTTTTCCATTTAGTTTTCCTCCTTGAAGAGTTCCAGCGGTATGACAGAATTGTATCCATCATGGTTGCTGGTGTTGAAGGAGAAGAGCATCTCCTCCAGAGTGATTGTAATTGGATCCGTCAATATTACCGTAGATCCGGGGGTTACAATTGGTTCCCTATCTGTGAAATTTCCCTGACCAGGGCTCAGAGCTTTGAAGTGTCCAATGTAATCTATCCTTCCGTTGCTCGATTTGATGGACTGCCTACTGATCCCTCCAAATTCTCCATCTTTCACCAGTCCTGGGGTTACAAAGCATAATTCCTCCGTCTGGAACTCTGCATCCCTACCATATTCCTTGACCTCTATTATGGTACAGTTCCCGAAGCCTCGGTTTCGTTTTCCTCCAATAGTTATCACCTTACCTACCATATCTTTGAGGAAACGAGCTAGATTATCGTTCTTGGTGTGAATAAACTGGGCGTAGGTGTATCCAGGAGCTAGGCAGGAGAAGTTGAAGAGAATGGATTGTTCACTACTCCTGCGTTTTGGCGCAAGTCCTACAGCGGTGATCTCAAATGTAACTGGATACTCCGTGGTTGTGTACGAGCATCCAGTGCAAACATATCCATTGACATGCTCAAGCGTGACTTGGCTTGAGCAGGAGGGACAAGAGGGCACTTCTTCAGATTTTGCTCTGACGAAGTCCACGTCCTTACCAGCTCGTTTGCACTTCTTGCATATCAACCACGTTGAGGGGAGGGGGACAAGTCTTTCCTCACCGCATGACGGACAGAGTGGAAGACCGAATGAGACATCAGCACCCTCACCTAGGAGCTGGTCGGGAACGAAACACCGCTCCTTATCAGGAC
>JALWRB010000287.1 GCA_027077875.1 Candidatus Heimdallarchaeota archaeon | reverse complement strand
ATACTATTTTATCTATCAGACAAGACCCTCCTCCCCCACCACCTGCTGCTAAATATGGTAATGTATAGTATAGAAGTCCTGCAATTACTATACCTGTCATAATCAAGATATCCATGTAATATGTGGATGTCGTATCTGGGTTATTTTGCTTCTCCCAATGACCGATCTCTTTATCATACATAAAAGATACATTCTCGGCTCCTAAATCTCCATCCTCGCAATTATTGGGTGATTGATAATTGTAAGTAATCTGGAATAGGCTTTCAATAATCAACAAACCATCAGGTGCGATTTTTGATGCCATAACAACCCATGAATTTTCTCCTACCGAATGACCATATACAACTATGTCATGGGTTGATATTAGGGATAATACCATGTACTTTGCATCTGATCTTGCTTGGTTACAATTCGCGACAATGTGCTCCTCTTCATTCTGCCCACTAGTTGGTTAACTATAATCAATAACACGGCTATTGGTTGATGATGTGCAATGTGTATGAAGTAATAGCGGTCGAGTTTGTTTTCTTCATCTCAAAAGGAGTTCCCTGCAAATTACTCCCGAGAAAATCTAGTCCAGTGATTTCAGGAGTAGGAACATCCGTCCGTTGTCCGTCAGCCTGAGGAACCGTTTCTTTCCCTCCCGGTAGGAGCTGATCACTCCTTTCTCCTCTAACTCGTCAATGTGCCTCTTGACGGCCGGGGATGAGTTGAAGCCCGCCTGCTTGGCCAGCTCAGAGAGCGAGATGTCACCACCGTGCTCGGAGATCGTCCGCATGACGGAGTACTTCTTCTCGTTGATGTCGTCCACGAGGAGCTTGGGCGGGACGATGTCTATGACCTCTGGGTCGCGGTACTCGTTCGTCTCCTCGTCCCTCTTGGTCTTGATGTAGTACAGCTTGGCGTCGAGCATGATCCCTGCGAGTAGGGCGGCGGAGGTCATCACGTCCGTTCCGCCGGTGATATTGATCACGATGTCGTACTCTGCTTCTTCAGATTTGTACTCCCTGATGACCTCTGCGGCCGCGGTGATGATGGCGTCGATCCCGGAACGCATGTCGAAGGCATCTATGGGATAAAGCCTGATTCTGGATGTACTGTGCACCTTCTCAAGATCCTTCCTCGCGTCCTCGGCCACATCGCGGAATTTCTCGGAGTAGAAGATGTGGAGATCCGTCCACTGCAGGAGCTGGGTGGCATTGAAGACGGGTCCTGGCTGTGATCCCATGAGTGAGAAGAGGGCATGGCGTTTCACACATCACCTTCCGCTCCCAGATATAATTATCTTGCCGTGTTAACGCATAACATTTTGCGTTCACCCTGGTCGACTTGGTGGTCATACACTGAGCCGAAAACCTATGAGGGGATATCCATGCCTCATAATTTCCCGCTTTCCACGCATTGTTAATGCTTTACATAAAATATTAAAGGTTAACAAGGAAGTGTTATCATTAACGGTCTATATACTCTATTTATGGTTAATATCATAACGACTATCGGTGTGATTGGGAGGGTACTCCCGGATCACGAGCTAGCGGAGCGTGTTCGATCCGTCAATCTGCACATCACCAAGGCCTGCAACTACAGGTGCAAGTTCTGCTACGCACATTTCAACCAAGTCCGCGACCACCTCGACAAGGACGACTGGCTGCAGATTATCTCGATGCTCTCGGAAGCTGGTACACAGAAGGTGACCTTTGTGGGGGGCGAGCCCACTCTCGTCCCGTTCCTCCCCGAGCTGGTGATCCATGCCAAGGAACTGGGGATGACCACTATGGTCGTCACGAACGGGACGAAGATGACGGAGGACTACATCCAGAGATTCGACGGTAAGCTCGACTGGGTAGGGCTCAGCATCGATTCGGGGGACGAGAGGGTCTCGGCACAGTTGGGAAGGGGCATAGGCAATCATGTCAGGCAGTCCATCGCGGTGGCCGACCTGTTACGCAAGGCTGAGATAGCGCTCAAGGTCAACACGGTTGTCACCTGCTTGACGTGGGAGGAGGACATGACATGGTTGATCGAGAGGATCAGACCCCGCAGGTGGAAGGTCTTCCAGATGCTGCCGATCGAGGGGGAGAACGACGGTGGGCTGGATCTGCTGATCACCAACGAGCAGTTCTTGCACTTTGTCGATCGGCACTCCCACCTCTCCCCCGTATCCGAGACCAACGACGACATGATCGAGTCCTACGTGATGGTGGACCCAGAGGGCAGGTTCTTCACCAACTCAGGATATAGACTTACACACCATCCATCTATCCTTGAGGTGGGGGTGGCTGAAGCGTTCAAGCAAGTAGATTTTAAGCTAGAAAAATTCTCAAAGCGGGGAGGGGCTTACGATTGGAGGCGGGTTCAATGAAGATTGTGATCAAGTATGGGGGATCGCTTCTCTATGATGAGCACATGAAATTCAACAGTAATGCGGTCGAGAAGATTACAGAAGTAGTCAACCAACTGTATCCTGAGCACAAAGTCTGTGTTGTTACAGGTGGGGGGAGACTCACTCGGATGTACTCAAACGCACTTTCCTCACTCAATATGGGTGAACTCGATATGGTAGCAATAGGTGTCACACGTCTTCATTCTTACATATTCTCTAGGTATCTAGCCAAATCTGTTCCTGTCAGACACATTTCTAACTACGAGGAACTCCTCGGCACTTGGGACTCAGTTATTACGACAGGGGGCTTTTATCCAGGACAGTCAACAAATGGAACCGCTGCCACCTGCGCAGAACTACTTGGTGCAGACCTCCTGGTAAATTTCTTCAACTACGACAGAGTACACAGTGATGATCCTGAGAGTAATACGGATGTAGAGCCCCTTTCGAGGGTGACTTATAGTCGAATGCGAGAGCTCATTAGAAAGTTTCACCAAGCACCTGGGCACTACGAGCTGTTTGACACAAACGCGCTGAACACGGTCGAGAGGTCAAAAATCCCCGTTATCTTCCTCAATGGCAGAAATCCATCTAATATCCTAAAACATCTTAAAGGTGAAGAGGTAGGAACCTTGATGGAGGGAGAACGGAAATAACTTCTCTATACTTCGAGAATATCGCACCAAATGAAAGGGTAGCAGAGGCTTTGGAACTTGCAGTAGCTTCTGGTCTAAGACCATATATCAGGTTCTATGAGAAATATCTCTCTAAACTAGAAGATATCGTGATAGAAGTTCCTATAAGAAAGATTGAGGTAAAGGAATATACCGAATTACTTGCAGATAATCTGAGGGCAAAGATAATCAAAGCAAGTGAGGAATATGCACTATTCGAAATCTTCACTGATGATGAGAAACAGGATGCAGAATACCTCTTTAATAAGGTTGTTCACTCTAAGGATCATAATGACGTGATCAGGGTAGGAGTGAAGAAGAGTGTTAAACATGAGAGTGTAATTGAGGTTCCAATGACCATTGGTGAATGGAACCTTATAGGATTGAAGAGGAGGGATGTCTCAAGGCTTAGTGGCGTAGGGCAAAATGGAGAATATCGGATCTACATCAAACCTAATACATACCAAGAGAATATCTTACTACGATCCATGTACTCCCTGATTGATGCTCCCCGCTCTCACCAGAGGGTTCTTCTGAAATTCTTTGAGAAAAAGGATCATGCTAGATTTGATGCATTTAGACTCGAGCCGGTGAATGATTGGATCTTCCTTACTAATGAAGAGTTTCGGGGAACCGACCAGCAAAGGCATTTTGTTAGAATGGCTCTTTCTACACCAGATTTAGCCATCCTTGAGGGACCTCCTGGTTCAGGTAAGACGACTGCAATCTGTGAACTGATCTACCAAGCTATCAGAAGAGGGCAAAGAGTCATGCTTGCTGCATCGACAAATGTGGCAGTAGATAATGTTATTGAGAAATTGATGGATAATAATCATCCTCGGTTTAAGGATCTTCGAAGTGTTGTCCTTCCCGTTAGGATAGGGAAGTCAGACAATGTGTCACACTCTGTCAACAGATACAGGGGAGAGGTTATGTGGGAAGAGACAAAACAGGAACTCATAGAAACCCTGAGGTCACAACCAGAAATCACACTGGCGCAACAGGAATATCTAGAATATCTGGAAAAGCAGGATACGAGAAGAGAGAGAAACCTCCTCAATCACTTTATCCAGAATGCACCTCTCGTATGTGGAACTATTTACGGAATACTAAGGCACCCCCTACTCCGGATGCTTAACCGTCGAGTAACAAGTAACCTTGTTTATCCCCCATATGACCTTTTAATCATAGACGAAGCAAGTAAAACCACCTTCCAAGATTTTCTTGTACCTGCAAGATACGCTAAGAAATACATAATCATAGGAGATCCTATGCAATTATCGCCCTTCGTTGACGACAATGGGATCAGTTCAAATCTGGAGGTTTTCGAGGTAAATGATCAAGGAGTGGAGGAAGAATTTAGCATTGGTGATAAGCTAAAACTAAACACCTTCTTAACTAACTTTAACAAGGTATGGAGGAAGGAAGACTGTTGTGTACTCTTGGTTGACACTAAGTTCACGAGATATGTGAGGGACTACTTGAAGACTCTAGCAAAGAAATTGAGTAATCACCCATTCGTAGACACCTTGCAGGGAAAATATTACATCGGAGCGAATATCCTCATCAGCGATTTGAGATCCCTTCAAAAGCAACAGGATAAAATTCCGTTGAGAGTAAGGTGGTACTGCGATTTTCGAACAAGTCCAATCGTGTATTCTCTCCGTGAAAGATATTCCCCCTTCAATAATCTAGACATCTTTCAAAGGAGAATAAATGTAGCTAGAAACAAGATTAAATATGGTGAACCTCGCAGTCAGGATGAATCATGGACTGAAGCAATATCGTGGAGAATGATTCGTCAATACGAGACGCGAGAGAACACTCCGAAAAATATTGCGGATGATATGAAAGTCTTGCAGACTTCAGTGGACGAGAGTCTTATCATGGAGATCGGGAGGTTGATATTACCCTCTATTATTGAGCTTCTTCTCAATGGTTACGGGCAAAGTGAATATCACAAGAACAAGGGGATAGAGACTAGTCTGAATCTTGGATTACCTAGGTCAGTCCAACAAAGTAGAAGAGTACTTCTCCAATACCAACACCGGATGCATCCAGATATTTCTGCATTTGCGAGAAAGCATTTCTACGATGGAAAAGCATTGATGGATGACACCGCACATACAAAACGGGAACTATATCGAAGGCTTGGTTACGGATCCCCATTCCTCATGAAACACGTGAAACGGAAAAAGGAGGTGGGCAGTGGTAAGCGGAGAAAACCCCGTCGATACAGCTACGAGAGGCAGGATGAAAACAGATACGAGGTCAATTCTATGCTTGATGAGCTTGGGAAGATACTGGACAAATTACCACAAAATGGAACTCACAGAATTGCCTTACTTACGTTTTATAAGTCACAGTTCAGGTTGATCTGTCAAGAGTTGGCAAATAATCTCAGAGCTGAGAAGGAAAAAATATTGAAGCGAGAGAGGTTCAACGTTTTCATGGGAAAGAATGTCGAAGTGGTTATAAACATCGTAGATAAGTTCCAAGGGCAAGAAGCGGACATCGTCTTCCTGTCAATGACTCGGAATCGAGGGACAGGGTTCCTTGATAACCCTAATCGACTCAATGTAGCACTTACTCGAGCCAGGCATCTGCAGATTATATTTGCGGATAAAAATTTTCTGAAGAAGCAGAAGTCGAGATCAAAAGCATTGGCTTCCCTTTCTTCGCTTACACCTATTCGTACCTATGGAGGAAATACACAATGAAGATCACATTAAGCGCTAATGTCAAAGCGGAAAGTTTCAGAGCAAATATGATAGTAAGTAGGAAATCTGACAGGGATGACCTCTTGCCAATCGTGAGAGCAGCGATGGAGTGCCCTGACAGAACAGATCTTGTGGACTACCTCCATGAGAAAATATATTCGAATCTTCCAAAATCATTCTCACATAATGTCTTGTTCGAGCTTCAGCTCATGGGCATCATCGACGAGAGTTACAGTCTCACAGATTTGGGAAGGTACTCCATAATGCAGGGTGAGATCATGATTCCTGAGGATGGGACATTCAGCGTCGTAGTTGCGGATCTACGTCCGGTATGTGACCAGACTGTTTTCAAACTGTCACCTTTCAACCGTAAAGAAGAGAAGGAAGTAGAGTCTGTCACTGTACCCGTGGATCGTATTCAGTACAACAAGGTGCTCAAGATGTTTGGGACAGACTACTCCATCAATCGTTGTGATCAGAGAGGTCACAAGGGTAACGCTTCTCCCTCGTTTGAGGTCATCCTCAAGTTCGACTCTCAGTCTGCTCAATGGAGTTTGTCGGTAGGGAATAATAGAGAAATTATTCCCCTAGAGGTCTCCAATAGCTTTCAGCACAATGTCTGGGAGAATGTCCTCGATATGAACCCCTATGGAATGAGAAGAGCGGGAACCAAATGGGAGGCATCTTTCGACTCTCTGAATGATAATGAGAGGCAATCGTTTAAATCGTCTAGAGAGTACCGACTCAGAGGGGGAATTCCAGATATTCTCCCGATGGATCTAAATGTGTCGGTGGAGAATATTGATCTGGTTCCAAAAACCCTGAATGATGCGCAAAAGTGGCTTGACTGGCTGGTTATG
The DNA here is from genome assembly GCA_027077875.1 of Candidatus Heimdallarchaeota archaeon. GTDB lineage: Archaea > Asgardarchaeota > Heimdallarchaeia > Heimdallarchaeales > Kariarchaeaceae > S139-21. The sequence continues at coordinate 10,482 of JALWRB010000287.1, read as the reverse complement.
GAGGAGGTGAACACCTATATTACTGACTCGGAAATCGCGTATCTCTACGGGGAGAAGATGGAAGAGAAGATATTCCAGAATTATATCCTCACAAGTCGTTCTCCAATATCTCTTATTGAGAAGTTCAATGTCAGGGATCGAAAATACTGGTACCTAATTGCTCCAGTTGACTTTAGAATGGAGGAGGGCGCATGAAAAGAGAGAGAGTGTTTGACAATCCGAAGGTAATTGAGGATGTATGGGTTCCGCGGAAAAGAGGTGGAAAACTCCCATCTACCTCTCGGATTATTCCCATAAATTCCGATAAGATATTTAAGAAACAGCTCATAGATGCAGTGGACAATGCCTCGCATCAGATTTTCCTTTGTAGCTTTCTTCTAGCGGATAATGACTTGACTGTATCATTGGAGAATGCTGCCAATAGAGGGGTGAGGGTGTACCTCATGATGGCTTCGGAGGCCCAATTAGGTAAGGAGGATCTGGATAAGGACTACAACTACGAGCACGTTAAGCAACATAAGGATATGTTGAAGAGATTGGAGAAGAAGGTTCTCATCAGGGATGCAGATCATCTTCACGCCAAGCTCCTTGTTACAGATCCGTTCGACGGTGGCAAGGCTTTCCTCTCAACTGCAAATTTCACAAAAGAAGCTCTTGAGAGAAATCAGGAACTCGGTGTGGAATTGCCATCAGCTAACGCACTCTTCTCAATATTCCGATACGGTTTCTGGAACGAAGCAAAAAGAGAGTCAGATGGCAAGGGTAGATATGTGCCATTTGGAGGCTCACTTCGAGCACCTCCGCCAGAGTATGGGAATATCCTCCTTGCAGACCTGACTGAGAGCAGGATGATAAAAGACGAGATTGTCTCGATACTCCAAACAACAGAGGGTCCTGTTACTATAAGCACCTATGGGCTTGACCACGATTCGGAAGTATTTCGAGAAATTGAGAAACGAGCGATGAGAGACAAAGTTACGGTATTTATCAGACCCCGAATGAGGAATTTAAAGGCAGTACGTCTACTCTCTAGACTCCAAAACGTGACTGTTCTCAGTTTCAGGTGGTTGCATGCCAAGTTCATCCTTGCGTCAAACAGAGGTCTCATAATCACTGCAAATTTCGATAATAGGCTGGACAGTGACGACCCCACTTTCGAGGTAGGGGTAGTGCTAGATAATGTGATGATACAAGAGCTCCACAAAATTACCAAGTACTGGATTGAGAATGCAGAATATCACTACTTTCCGTCTGTAAGACTTAGTGATATTCAAGCAGACTTTGTATCCATCCTCAAGGAATCACGATTGACAGACATCAAGGTTCAGAAAGAGCAAGTGATCGAAAGGAGCGGTGAACTCGATTTGAGAGAATACCTCAACTGGAAAAACAGTGAAATATCCCTAGGTAACGATCGACCCAACTCAAGGAGAATCCGTGTAGTCGAAGAATATCTCCCAATGAAGCTTCCTAAAGGAGCAATTCTTGTAAAGACTATCGATGACCTCCCGAAGAAGACGAAGAACATCTCTGGTCATCTCTTCAAGGATGGAAACACACCTCCTCTCTACAAGCACAGTGGTACACTCTTCTACGCTGTTGAAAAGGAGAAGATACCAACTGTGAAACTTGACGAAAAGATCAAGATCGTTGTTGAGGAGTAACTGAATCGATTACGCGTGTGCTACAAGTCCTTGAACCTACGTAATATACTCCTGAACTGTCCCCTGCCTCTTTTTCTGGTAATTATCCCATCCCCGTCTCACTCTGTATCGAGCTTAGACTTAAGGGAGGTCTCGGAGCATCATTGCAGTTCGAAATCTTCTTGTACTGAGTCATCCACACGTACTGTATGAGCAGAATCCTCCGCCTGCGAATCAAGGGGTTCAAGTCATTCAGGGACTCGGAGGTAGAGCTCACGGGATTGAATGTCATTATCGGTATAAACGGAGCGGGGAAGTCAAATCTGTTATCGATCTTCGAGCTTGTTCGCAAGGTTCGCATGGGGCAACTCAGGAAGTATGTCGGTAGTGTGGGTGGGGCTGACCGGTTGTTGTTCATGGGCTCCAGTGTCACTCGGGAAATCAGTGTGGAGATTGTGTACGAGGATTTCGTGTACCTGCTTGTCCTGTCCTACTCCGACACCAATTCGCTGGTGATCAGCAAGGAGACCATCCGTATCGGTGAGAGAGTCCATATGCTTTCAACTCCCGGATCCTCGGAGTCAGGTTTATGGGGGAACCAAATAGACTCTGCAAACCACAGCTGGATGGTACAGGGTGTGAGAGGGGCTCTGAAGGAGCAGATGAGGTTCTTTATCTACCACTTCTCAAATGTCGATCCGACCTCCCCTCTCGGGAAGCAGAGCAGCACCCACGACAACCAGACCATGTACAGTGACGGATCCAATCTCGCATCCATCCTGCACAGGATACAGGTCAAGGAGCCCCGTACTTTTAGCAGGATAGAGCATATTATCCGTCTTGCAGCACCGTACTTCAAAGAGCTGGGTCTGAGAAAGGACCCCCTGAATGAGCGGATGATCCTCCTTGAGTGGCGACATGCTTCATCGGATCATATATTTGAATTCGTGGATCTCTCCGACGGTACCAAACGTCTCTTAGGTCTGCTCGCAGCAATCTATCAAGACGGCCCTCCTGACCTGATACTCATCGACGAGCCCGAGTTAGGACTTCACCCCATGGCTATCTCTCTGCTCACAGAGGCCTTGTCCAGCCGGATAGACCTCTCGCAGTTTATTGTCACCACACAGTCTACTGGCTTTCTCAACAGATTCCAGGAGTCGGATGTCATCGTAGTCGACTACGAGAAGGATCACTCAAAGCTCGCTCGGCTTGATAGTGAGATCCTAAAAGACTGGCTCGAGGAGTACACCATCGGGGAGCTCTGGGAGAAGAATCTCATAGGAGGTAGACCTTGACCCCCTGCAAGGTTCTCGTCCTTGTGGAAGGAGAGACCGAAGAATTATTCGTCAAACGAGTCCTAAACCCGTTTTTCGCTAACCGGGGGTTCTTTCTCATTCCCTCAATAATTAAGACTAAGTCAGGTGGGTCTAGAATGAGGAGAACGGGTGGGACAGTGAAACTGAAGAAATTCCTTGAAGAGATAAGATTATTGACTCGCGATTCTTCAGCTTCGGTTATTACAATGATGTTCGATCTTCAGGGACTTCACAACTCATTTAAAGGAAACTGTGGGAATGATGTACGGTGCATAGAGAGGAGATTAAAAGAACGTGTTGAAGACACTCGCTTCTTACCTTATCTGCAGCTCCATGAATTTGAGGCACTTCTGTACTCGGATGTAGACGTGATGAATGATTATCTAGGTAGCATCCAACGCTTCAGAATTCCGGGGGTTTCCCCTGAGGAGATCAACATGGACAACCCCCCCTCAAAACGTATCCGTGATGCATACCCCCAGTTCTCAAAACTTATTGACGGGGTCGCTATTGCAGAATCGATTGGTGTGGAAAGAATGCGGGTTAGTTGCCCTCATTTCAAGGTCTGGATTGAGAGTATAGAATCTCTTTGCTCACAATAATCCTCTTGATCTTTCTCTATCTTGGGTAGCGGAGAACAGACCATGGGGGACAGATACATGACATATCTAAAATGAGCTACATTAGACCAATGTTGCTATGGGAGTACCCCGATGTTGAAGTAGACTGGCTCACAACTTTGGACGAAATCCATGCAAAAGATCAGCCGAAACAGGTGGAGACCTCCACCGAATCCCAACCAAGATATGTTCCCCAGATCTCCCTGCCTACACTCCCGTTGAACTCATTGACGAGAACAAATGTATCTGACTCTCCATTGATATGATCTTGATACGTGGGGTTCTGAATCAGTATTTCATTTGAGGTTGAACCAAGGAGGAAGAACCGTCCCCCGGATATTATGAAATCTCTAATCTCCGAGGATGTTGCAGCATAGATCAATTGCTCATTAGACGTGAGTCTGGTGACATGGTAAGTCTGGTGAAGGTATACCTTATTGTCATAGACCCAAATCGATTCATACCCATAGTCTATGTGAGTTGAATAGGCCCACTCCACATATCCGTCTATATCCAGTTTAAGCACCACTGTCTCCTCCTTTGAAGTTGTGACATTTGCTCCAAGAATTGCGATCCCATCACTCATGGCAGTAATCTCATCTATGCCGGTGAGTGTAAATGATCGAACCCAATCGAGGGTTCTGTTAGCACTTAATTTCACAATTCGGTAACGGGATTCATAATCTATCTCTCCCAAGAAATCGACTGATGTGCGAGCTAATACATAGATCCCACCCAATTCGTCAACAACAATGTCGAAGCCGCGGTCGGACGAGGTACCCGATATCTGAATGTACTCGGTGTTCTCCCCATCTGGACTGAAAGCATATATTGCGATATGCTCTGTCTTGAAGGATCGCCCAAAAGAGCGGGTAAGATTGTACTTTGCGGAAGTCCCCTTCTCCGTTCCTATGACATAGATGTCGTCATCCGAGTCTACAGTTACGGCACGGAGATCTGGTAGATCATCTGCCATCCAGAGGATCTCACCGCTGGGGGAGAGTTTGACCAACAGCCCACCGCCAGTAATTGTCCTATTCTGTACCACGGTGCCTCCGTATGTGAGTATGAAAGCAATTAGGATATTGTCCTTGCTGTCAAGATCGTACCAAAGACTGTACCCATTGACGTAGATTGACACATTCTGCTCCAAGAAACCATTGCTACTGAATCTTTCAAGGAGCAATCCATCCCCGCTGGGATACCCGTACGAGATATCAGTCCCATTCTCCTCAGTTACTTGGCCAAAAACGAGGACATCACCTGTGCTATCCACCATAATTGAGTCGAAGTAGTCAAGATCGGAGGAGTTGATGTGGCAGTATCCATCTATCGTATGATTCTGAATCATACTGAAGTAGAGGGCCATGGGTATGGTGGACAGTAATACAATCAGAACAATACCTATACCTTTCACATTACAGTATAGGGTGGGGATATATTTAAGGAAGTGAGAAAAATATTAGTGCCCATTCTCCAGTCGAGATGTTTACAGATTCCTGAAATGTATTCCGAATAGTGACGGGTAATCGGGGTAATAGTTGGGAGACGGATAATTGTTTCAAACGTATTGTCAGTCATGATCTGCTGTAATCGGAATCTTAGTGGTGGTTAGCACTTCCTCTGAGTAGAGAAATCTCTGCTCATATTTAAACCTCCAATCTTTTACCTCTTATCGGCATGAACCGTAACATTGGAGTCTAACAGGCCATGGGTCTGGTTATTCCGCCTCCAATGTCCACAAGGCACTTCCTGAAGCCACCAGATCCACTTCCACTTCCTGATGATCCACTTCCTGATGATCCCCCAGTGCTCCCCCCGGTGTTAGTGGTGGGTACGTAAGTCGGTGCATATGCAAGCAGCCCGATCTCTCCATAGATCAGACTGACAATGAGCATCCCTGAATATAGGGCCGTATCTAGATCGTCATATTTCTCATAGTAGAAACTGTATTCGACAATATCATACTCTGGAATTATCGGGTCAGCGTCCTGGAAGAAGAATCTATTATCTTTCTCCCCAATGTTGGACAGATAGGCTTGGTGCATACCATTGTCCAATTTTGCTAGGGATTCCCATTTTGCAATTGCAGCGCTCAATGCTGTGGATCGATTCGTGTAGTAGGTATTGACATAGCCTTTTGTTTGACCGCTCACCACGGATGGAATCGTGAGGACAGTCATCCCGATAAGGACTATGCCTAATAGTTGTTTATGTCTTGATGACATCATGGTAAATTTTACGATACGTAGACCCTAATAAATATTTCGTGTAAATCCGTGTAGTTCTGTGCTCACTTGTGGTCTAAATGATTGTAGGCTAGTTAAAACAATCTCTAGGCACTGATTGTGCTCGATATCCTTTTGTTATTGATGGTCGTGGAGTCAAGGATGTTAGGTGGCTAAATAGGTGCATGTGAAGCCCTGAAGGACAATGTTATGGTGTTGAGGAAGCTTGTTCGAGCCATGGTGTGAGCGAAACCTATCATCCCAAACTGGACTGATTCGGGCATGAGGACAGATCATTGTCCTTTCAGTAAGATCCTATGGGATGAGCAACATTGTCAATCCTCTAGGTAAGCTCATCCCACAACGTGTGTACGTTGGGGGAAATGATTCTTGAATCCAGCTCATATCAGGGGTTCCTCTGCTTCTTTTGGTGGCGTCATTTTGAGGGATTCGCCCACTGGTGGTGGTTGATATTTATATACATGGAAGCTCCTTCCTCGGGTATGCAGAAGAAGTTTGCGGCCGGAGCTCTGGTGCTCGTGGTTGTCTACCTCCTGGCACCTGTGATCGTCCCCGAGAAGCAGCTCGATGTCCCGGAGGTGCCTCCGAACTCTGCTCTGGAGTACTTCGGTTTCGCCCTTGTAGACACGTACTTCAACGATCCTCACGACCAAGAGGTGAAGGAGAACTACGCAGATGAGGTGACTGGGTTCACGAACATGGCACACATGTCGCTGGGATCTCTGACGGAGGACATCACCAGGCGTCTGGACGTGTTCCGCACCTACGGGCTGGGGGCTATACTCCACGTGCAGAACCTGTTCTTCGTGGAGGTCTCGTCGGACGGTGTGCGTGCCGACCTGGATCTCAGGGTCGACTACGCCGAGATCTGGGAGACCTTCGTCCTGACCAATTCCCTCCGGGAACGGTCTTCCGATATCGCAGCGTTCTACCTTGTCGATGAGCCGTACTGGAACCATGTCACCTTCGAGGAGCTGAACCTGACGGCGTCGTTGGTCAAGGGCAGCTTCCCCGACGTACCAGTCCTCCTGATCGAGGCATACGCAGCCCTCGACGAGTTCGAGGTGCCAGTTGCGGTAGACTGGATCGGCTTCGACCGATACGACACTGTTGATCCCACGACAGACCCGAGCTATCAGGCAGACTGGGCAAGGATAGTCGAGCTCGCGGAGGCGCAAAACGACAGTGTGATCGTCGTCATGGATGCCCAGTGGAGGGAGTACTACCAGTGGGAAGGGGGGATACGACCCGAGGACATGGGGACCATCGCCCTCAATTACTATAGGCTGTCCCTTAGCAATGACCGGGTCGTCGGAATCATCGGTTACCTATGGCCGGGCGGCCTGGACTCAGCGGACCAGCTTGGTGCCCGAGATCTCCCGGAGAATGTCCAGAGTGTCTACCAGCAGATTGGCTACGCGATCGTGGGGACATGAGAGCACTCCACGAGCTGAATGTGGCACAGTACCCCCGACAGGGAACATCATGTGCTATCCCCTCAAGTCTCTCTTGATGATCCGTTCCTTCTTCATTATGTTATGATCCCGGAAAATTCTAAGAAGCTTGCTTATCTGATTTTGCGTGATCGTTCCTCTCCTCCGAAACGTCTCCTAGGTCTGCACATAGCAATCTATCTGGATGACCCTCCAGACCTGATACTCATCGACGAGCCCGAGTTAGGACTTCTTCCCATGGTGATCTTTGTTCACGTGGATCTTGTCCAACCGGACAGGCATCTCGCAGTTTACCGGCACCTCACCGTCTACAGGCTTTCTCAACAGATTCCACGAGTCGGATGTCATCGTGGTCGACTACGAGGGGTATCACTCAAAGGTGAACAGTACTGACATTATTGTCGATCCAAGGATTGTTCCTCCTCTCGGAGGAGGTCAAGTTTTTGCTGTATAGCATGATCTCTGAAATGCCTGCGATTGGATAATACATTCAGTGTACTAAAGATGTGATTCCGATCCCCGATGTACTCCGCATACTGGGGGTAGTCCTTCCTCAGTCTCTCCCTCTCTGATGGAGTGAAATTTTGGGACTCCAATACGCCACTAATCACACTGTCAAACCCGGTCTCTATCAGCCACACTACGTCCTCATATTCGAGGGGTTGAATTCTGGCTAGCGTGTAGAGGAAGCTCTTCCTCTCCCAGTTCTTGACGAAATCGATAACGGTGTCTGAGAATGTCTGATACCTCGCCAGGTCATAGTGATAATCCTGATATTGATCGTCCTCGAACATCCGGATGATCAACTCGTCTGGAAAGGGTTGATATTCGATAAGTTCACGTACGATCTCCCCTTTCTCTAAAAGTTCTTCGAGCAATGATGGCGGGAGGGGTTGATATCGCAAAATGTGCTCGATTAAGGAAATACCTAGGTCCCACTTGATATTTGATAGAATATAGCGAATGTTCGATTCGTTTAATGCCTGATTCTCAATCAATGAATGGAGGTCCCAGTCTTCCATCCCTATCTCGATCAGCTCCCGTAGTGTACTCTGGGGAAGTGGGATGTAGGTGACAATGAAGTCTTTGACGCTCTTCAGACTCTCGTCCTCCATAGCTCTGTCTATAATTGATTGAGGAATATCTTTAAGCTCCAGTACCCACTCGTTGAGGTCGGTCGAGTTCAGCATGAGGATTTGAATCAACTGGTCGTCATCTATTTCTTGAAACTCCAGAATTTCGGAGATAAGGTCTTCATTTGCTGATTTGATAATCTCATCGACCAAGATTCTGGGCAGTTTCTCTGCTCTGATTATCTCTATCCTTGTATTTGGTTCTGCCTCTTGAAATCTTATGTACAAGGACTTTGGCACAATGACAGAAGGACAGGTCATTATTTAAATCTGCCCTCAATAAATTAATTGTCACGTCTAGGGCCTAAGAAATCTAATAATGACATATAGTCTCCACATTGAACCACAGATTTGACCCCTATGTATGTTAAAATATTACGGTTGGATACCTGACTGTGGATCATATTAGTTTTAATAATCCCGGAGGATGACATGAAATTCCCCGGTGGTACAGCGCTCTGAGGGGGACGGGGAAGAGTGTTTTATACCTGGAGGGTACACTGGATGTGTTCAGGCGTTGGAAGTCGGATGTTCTTCTCACGTACTATGCGGGTGGGGCTACTGGATTCAAACAACTCTACAATCTGGGAAAGATCAGCTCTCAGGAGGGGATGATGGTGATCTAGGAAAATGGAATTGAACCCCCAATACCCGAGGTGGTTGACGATTATACGGACTCGGTTAGAAGGCGGATTGAGGACTGATCCCAGCATTAGCGGGTACGGTCTGAGTTACAACTGTGATCCCCCTTGCTCCATTCGGGACACACCTCTCCTTGACGATTCCCATAGTCCATGGCTCCCTGTGCTTCCGAGGTACTCTCACTAGCATCTTTACTAACTGCTTGAGCTATCGATCCCTCTCACCCCTGAACGAGTTGGGGCAGAAACATGCCCACGAGCGTGATGGCGTATATCCCCCCCATGAACACACCGTCGAAGGTGCCCGCACCGCCTATGGAGACCATGGGGCTCCCGAGCTGCGGAATCTTCCTCAAGTTCATCAGGTCCGCTCCGATGAGTGACCCCACTGATGAGGTGATGTAGACGACCGCAACGAGATGTGAGAGACCACTGGTGAGAGCGAGAAACAGCACGCTTACTCCGATGGAGACCGAGGGTGCAAAGAGAGTGGGCAGTGTGATCCCTACCCCCGGGACGAGCCTGGCCTGCCAGTTCACTACGATGCTGACCACCGCGAGGGGAACGGGTAGGTAGAGAAAGGCCAGCGGGTCGAGCAGCAGCAGCAGGACCGAGATAACTACGGGCACGACCGCTCCTCCTACGTTGACCGCGATCAGCGTGCGGCTGCGGACGAACCTCGGCAGGGCGAATCTGAGACCGAAGATGTGCAGGGGCAGGATGTTCTCCCTGAACGTGGACTCCACTGAGTAGAGGGGGATATTGACGTCGCTGCCGAGGTAGGAGGCGAGCAGGAGCAGGAAGACGACGAGCGGTGGGAATCCCAGAAGGAGGAAGACGTCCCTCGTGACGAGGATGTAGAGCGCGGCGATGAGGAGTGTCGCTATATTCGACTGTCTGTGGTACCGGTAGCGCAGGGGGTGCTTGTCCATTGCTCTTAGATATGCCCAGTGGTTAATAAGGATTCGAGCGGGTGTGTGGATCTCAACATATATTCTCATTGCTGGAGTTATATCTGAAAAGTGAGGCTTCCTATATGAAAAATGCTGGTGGATCAATAGGTTATTATATCAGTATATACTTAACAATGTATGGATAATGGTAAACTATTGCCTAATTGGAGTCAACAATTCATCCTTTACCAAGGAATAATGCATGTCTTCATGCAGATTGTCGTCTATCTGAATATCGAGAATAAGTCATCTTGGGGCACTCCGGCTCAATGGGATCCCCTGACCGTCATCATCGCGATAACCGCTGGATCGATAGCTCTCGGACTGTCTCTCCTCTCTTACAGAACTGTGTCTTCTGCATTAGAGGACAATGCACGGATCACATTCATTGTCTACTTGGTATTGTCCCCGTTCACAGAGTACTTCGCCATTTACAGTCTGATGGAACGCGAGGGGTTGATTAGTAGTCG
>JALWRB010000286.1 GCA_027077875.1 Candidatus Heimdallarchaeota archaeon | reverse complement strand
TGTAGATATTAGAGGATCGGGGCAGTGGGATGTTGTCCTTGACCTCAAAGATCACGATATTCACCCTGTTCTCGAAGGACCTAATGAAGATCCTCAAACGTTCCATGACGATGTCCTCGATCCCCGCGGTTTCGAGGTGGTTGGTGATGCTGTTGATTGCCGTGAAGAATCCTGCCATGAGTATGGAGGAGTCCGACTCTTTGATCGAGGACTTGCTCTGGTTGAAGCTCTCGTTCACGATGGGTATCCCGTGCTCGATAACGAGGACGTTGTAAATGAACCAGTCGTCGTAGTCCGTGTTCTCCTTGATGGGTATCTGCCCTTGGAAGTTACGCCACTGCACCTGCTCCCTGACGTCCTCCCTGACTGTGTAGGTGACATCAGACGCAGAGTGGACGTTCTCCTCCTCAAGGTAGCGTAGGATGTCCTCCGCGAGGTCATGGGACTCGATGGACAGGATGGAGTTGGGTCCTAGGGATATGTCGTCCCCCACCTCGATGATGGTGAGAACGACCAGCTCTGAGCCAAAATGTATCCTCAACCTGTAGTCGCCTATCCCTATATCATCGAAGGTCTGCCCGAATATCTCATCGGTGAACGACCCGATGGAGATCACCAGATCAAGGAAGAAATCCAGTTCTAACTTCAGCGGGTGATCCCGCACTGTCACTTCGAGAATGATCTCATCAGTCCTTGATAGAGACAATACTATGACCTGACAGAAACTGTACGTGTACTGATTGACCATTCCCATTCAAGTTAGTTCTTCATGGAATATAAAAGATAGGAAGTCTACTTATCTAGGCGTTCGAAATAAAAAAAGGACCCGCAGAGCGGATCCCGATGTGTCGATCAGTCTATGCTAGATCTTATTTCCTGAATTTCCTGACGACAGGAACCAGAGCAAGAAGACCGAAGAAGACCGCGACGGTTGAAATGGGTGTGGACTCCTCTGTGGAGGTGACGGTTGTCTCCGACGTGTTCACGACGATGGTGGGCAGCTGGCTGACAGCATTGCTGTAGATGTTTGCACCGAAGTTGGCTGAATAGTCTCCAGAACCAACATCGATGTGCTGACCAGTACCCCATCCCGCAGCGGTCAGACCCATGGGGTTGAATGTGATCACACCGTATGCAGTGTCGGGGATGAGTGTGGCAGAGCTCACATCAGCCTCATAAACACCAACAGAGTCGAAGAAGAGGACCTTACCAGCAACTGCGTCGTCACCAGCGAGGACGTTGAAGTAGACGTATGCGAATGCTCCGTCGTAGAAGAAGTCCTGCTCGGAGTAGTCGACTACAGTACCGTTGTCAAGGATGTCATCAATCATCTTTGCAGATCCGGTGGTGTCGGTGTCGACGGTCAAGGAAATGTTTGCATTGTCACCAATGTTACCACTGTCGTCCTTGACGCTCAGGTCAGGGTTGTAGGTCACACCGAAGTCGGTGGTGACACCAGTGTCGTTGTAGCCTACGGTGGAACCCTCTGAGAAGTCGTCGTTGACAGTGATGGAGACATTTGCTGCATACGAGTCATCGGTGAGTGATCCAAGGTTGGAACCAGCTCTGACGAGGACTGTGTCGGATGCCCACTTGATCGCACCAGTGTCGTCCATGTTCATGTAGATCACGGAGATGGTGTTCAGACCAGGGGATACGTATGCGACCATACCGCTTGCCTCAAGGGCTGAGCCGGAGCTGACATAGGTCAGGACTCCGTTGGCCAAGAGGAAGACAGAACCGGTGACGGTTGCGTCGACATCAGATCCGTTGAAGGCGTATGTTGCTGACAGCGTACCAGAGATGTTGGCCTTGATGATGACTGGAGTGAGGTCGGAGGTTGTGGGTCTGTCATAGACGTCAACTCCGCCGACGGTTCCGGCCTTTTCAAGTGCACCGTATTCATCGATGGATGAGTTACCAACGTAGTAGATGTTCACGCTGTGTGTTGCAGTACCGTCCTCGAAATAATCGGGGGCAAGTACGGGCTCAGTGGGCTGGGTTAGGGCAGATGCTGCAGAGAAAATGCCGAAAACCAGTACTGAGAAGGTCAGTAAGATTGCGAATTTTGGAACTTTCATGGTATTCCTAAAGCACCTGTCGTTTCTACTCTTTAAATAATTAATTGCGCGACATGAAATTGTAGTATTGTCTCACCATAAATTTCTTACATGGAAACTACATCGAGAATTTTAGCCATACGTGTCCCCAAATCACAGAATTCCAATACTTACCACCAGCAGTTAGGAGAATAGTCAGAAACCAAAAAGTAAAATTGCTATACAAATTTTGAAGACAGATTTTTAGATACTGATACTTAAAGCCCGAATCCGCGATCATCGAATTCAACTACCATCACGATTTCACAATTCCTACACCATCAGGAACCAGCAGAAAAGGAGAAGAAAGATATTTGGTATTTCCTACAGTGGGTGCCATTCAGTCCGATAATCGTAATCTTCCCGGATTATAATCAGAAACTGCAGAATAGGGACAATATGGCTACCGATTCCGCCGAATCCAGCCCTCCGACGGGTCATGGACACTAATAAACCTTTATTTTTGTAGCACATGTGTGTCCAAACCCCGCAAAAATTAACATTTGAACGAGACCATAGGAAATATTCGCTCACAATTACCCAGCAGAAGACCTCACCAGCACCATGGGCCAATAACACACTGAAGGAAGAACTCAATCCAGCACAAAACGCCCATCAACTATCCTGAAGCGCCTGAGCTTCGTAAAATCATAGCGATTTCCGTAAAGCGACCTGTACTCCATGAAACGGTCGTTGGATACAAGCTCGCACCTGTTCCGCATAGCGCCCTCGATTGCCTCCACGTCGTCCGACTCGGAGTCATCCGCAACGGTCACCCACCCCATGTTGACCATCCGCACCAGCTCACCCCGGGAGTCTATCCGGTGGAGAAGGGCGCTGGAGACCACAATGATCGGATCGTACCCCTGCTTGATCAGCCCTGAACGGGCGATCTTCAGATTCCTGATCGACGGAGAACCCCCAAAGTACGCCACGTTATTCCCGTCAACCACGATGACTCGACGACTCCCCACCCTCCTCTTCCGAACGGAGGTGGTCTTCCGGGTCCCGATGAACTCGGGATGGTATCGCTGCACGTGGTACTCGGGATCGTCCATCCTACGTCCGCAGACCTTGCACTTGACCATAGATAAACGCCGAGGTCTGCACTTTTATAACTTGGCCTAACACCACCTAGAACCCGTCAGGTTTAACAGCAACATTCAAAACGCGGAATACAATATCTGCCCTGCCGCCACCCCTTAACTACCCCTCGACCGAACCTAAAATTCTCCACCATAGAACCGGAAAGCACCTCCCCTTAGATTCAAAGACGTTTCCACCCACCAGGTTCTACCTACCGATTCCTACCCGACTGATAAGATCACGGAGATTCCCCGTAGTAATTTCTCAGGAAAAACTAATAACCTGCAGATCAAGAAATCTAGCTATGAAAGCTGCAGTAGCTATCACAGTGATCATCATGCTCAGCATGATCCCAAAAAGCGGGGCAGAGGTGATGTTCCAGCACCCAGACAACGCCTTCAACCAGAAAATCATCGACAACCCCGCAATCTCAGACATCTCCGACGAGGTCGTCAATTTCCTCGCCACGAACCAAGCAGGAGAGTCAGGATTCGTCATCGGGGTAGCCGGATGGACATACCCAATATACTACGCAGACGACAGCACACCAGTGTATGACGTATCGTTCACGGAGGACTACAGCGAAACCATCACGGGCATGACCATGCCGATACCGGACGGAGCTGTGCCCGACCCTCAGGACGACGGACACCTCGTCGTCATCGACAGTACCTACGAGTACGACCTCTGGCAGGCAAAGAAGGTAGGAGATGCTTGGCAGGCAAGCTGGGGAAACAAGATCAGACTCGACTCCAACGGGATATTCCCCAACGGACTCTCAGCACGGGGCTCGGGATTCGCAGCCACACAAGGACTGGTTTGGCCTGACGAGATAACCGAAGGAAAGATAGAGCACGCTCTTTACTTCTCCATCGACGACAAGTTCGTCAAGGGCGGCGGACCAATAGCACCCGCCACAGAGAGCGACGGAGAATCAAACGAGCCTCTCGCATTACCGGAGGGTGCCAGACTCCAGCTCGACCCCACCATCGACCTGAGCGCCCTCGACCTCCTTCCACACGAGGTGACAATCGCTAGGGCAATGCAGGAGTACGGAATAATTCTAGGGGACAGGGGAGGAGGAATACAGTTCTCAGCAGCTCGACCGAACAACTACGACTGGAGCGCCGTCTTCAACGAGATCGACCCGAATGACGGATTCGCGGAGCTATTCGGCGGTGAGATCTCAATAAAGAGCTTCAGACTGCTCGAGATGGGATGCCAGTACCAGACACCCGAAGTAGGTCAGTCACCACCAGCGTACAAGATGTACACCCAAGGGGAGAAAGGATGCGGTGATCCCATGGGAAATAACCAGACGCAGGACGACCAGACATACGACGAGGAGACTCCGCTGGTACTCTCGCCATTTGCTCTCATCGCAGCTGTGGTCTTGAGATCACGCAAGAGAGAGACTCGGTGAATT